>JAGHBM010000013.1 GCA_021160955.1 Candidatus Aenigmatarchaeota archaeon | reverse complement strand
GTATACGACAATAGATGTTATTGCACCAACAACAGAATATAAGTAAAGAAAAACAACAAGAGTCCAATAGTTAATCGGAATGAACCTAAGTATGAGCGATGATATCGAAGCAATCGTTACGCCAACAAACAATCCCCACTTTATACTATGTTTCATCACAAACCAGCTTCTTTCTTCAAGACTTCTGCAAGGTCAGTTCTTTCCCATGTGAAGTCAGGATCATTCCTTCCGAAGTGACCGTAACATGCAGTCTTTTTGTATATCGGTCTCAACAAATCAAGTTGTTGTATTATTCCTTTTGGTGATAGTTTGAAGTGCTTTTTAATGAGCTCCAAAATTTTTTCTTCAGGTATCTTACCAGTTCCAAATGTGTCAACCATTATTGATAACGGTTCGGTACCTCCTATCACGTAGGCGAGTTGAACTTCACATCTGTCACAGATTCCGGCGGCGACTAGGTTCTTTGCTATGTACCTTGCCATATACGCTGCGGATTTATCTACTTTTGAGGGATCCTTTCCCGAAAACGCACCACCTCCATGACATCCTGCACCTCCGTACGTGTCGGCTATGATCTTTCTTCCAGTCATGCCACTGTCCGCGACAGGACCTCCGATGACGAATCTCCCGGTGTTGTTTATGTAATATTTTGTGTTTTCTGTCAACCATTCTCCGCAAACTGGTTTTATGACCTTTTCTTTTATGTCTTCTCTGAGTTTTTCTATGTCAACATCGGGATCATGTTGCGCTGCTATCACAACGGTTGTAACCTCTTTTGGTTTACCATCTTCATATCTCACGCTGACCTGTGTCTTTCCGTCAGGTCTCAAATAAGGTAAAATCTTTTTCTTCCTCACTTCAGTGAGTTTCATTGCGAGCTTATGTGCCAAAAGAATTGGAAGTGGCATCATTTCAGGTGTTTCGTTTGTGGCATAACCGAACATCATTCCTTGATCTCCCGCACCAATTTCCTCTTCTTTGTTAACACCAATAGCTATGTCTGGGGATTGTTCGTGGATGCTCGTCAAGACTCCAACGGTATGCGAGTCAAATCCGTATTCTGGCTTGTTGTAACCAATTTCATCCAAGACAGACCTGACAATTTTTTGTACATCAACAAAATGAGATGTTGTTATTTCACCAGTGACGATCACGAACCCCATACCGACCATTGTTTCGCAGGCAACTCTGGCATTCTTATCGTGCTTCAGTATTTCATCGAGAATTGAATCAGAAATTATATCAGATATCTTATCCGGATGTCCCTCAGTCATTGCCTCAGAAGTAAATATGAAATTACCGTCTTTCACGGAATCACCAACTTTTATTAGTTTTAAAAATATTTAAAAGTTGTTGTAGGAGTCACAGATATTTTTTATGGGGCACTCTGAACATTTCGGTCTCACTGGCCTGCATATTTCTTGACCAAATCTTATCAACCCAACATTTATTAGGAATCTGTCCTTACCAAAAACTAAACTCTCGAGTGTTTTTCTAACTTCTTCGACGTCGGCTTCCTTTCTCACCAACCCAATCCTCTTGGATATTCTATTGACATGTGTATCAACAGCTATGGTTGGTACGCCGAATCCATAGGACAGGACAATATCGGCAGTTTTATAACCAACACCCGGAAGATCCATCAACTCGCTTCTGGTTTGCGGGACTTTTCCACCGTACTTTTTGATGAGAATTTTACAAACTTTTACTATCCTTTCTGCTTTTTGTCTGTACATCCCAGAAGGTTTTATGAGTTCCTCGAGCTTTTTTCTCGGTAATTTTATTATATCTCGGAGAGTGCTCACGACGGAAAAGAGATTTTTTGATGCGCGGTAAGTATTTTCATCTTTTGTCCTCTGTGACAGAATCGTTGTTATCAACAGTTTGAAGGGATCTTTAGAGAATTCAGGATAACCATACCTTTCCTTCAAGAATTTTAGCAGCGTTTTAATTTTATTCTTCTTGTTCATTATTTTGTTCATTGAAAAATAATTCTACTCTCTTCTTTAAAAGTTCATACCTTTCAGCTGTTCTGGCTTTCTTTGAATATTTACCGTTTAGAAGATGATTTCTTGATCTGATGTAATCAAGACAAATCTCGGTACCTTCTGGAAACTGATCCCTTGTAAAATCAACTTCCTCCCCAGTCGAAATTCTATTCCAATAATGATGGTGATGTTTGCAGTAGAGTAATTCTCCTCCAAAGTAGTCCTGAACCACGAGGGCTGTTACTGCACATTGTCCCAACGACGGTTTTTCAGGAGACCAATCGTCTCGAAGCTCGGGATAACAAGTTTCTTCATCCCAGGACTTTTCAAGTGCCCTTTTCAAATCATTCAAGTTCATTCAACCACTTTTTACCCAGCGCAAATTCAAAAGAAGATCTGAGGTATTCATCCTTGGTCAGATACTCTACACCGTTTTTAGTTAAGACACCAACTTTTTCTATTACAACCTCAGCCATTATCCTTGAGCAAAAAGAGCAGTAGAATCCTTTTTCGTTGAGTACCATCGTTTCACCATTTCTCTTACCGGCCACGTAAAGTGTTGCACCTTCAGGATCTTTTCCGTTCTTGTATGCGTTTATTATTGCTGCCTGCTCTGCATGTATCGCGGCGCACATTTCAAGACGTGTACCACTGTTTATGTTTTCCCTGATGCAGGGATGACATAGAAGGTCTTCGATTTCCTTGGTTACTGGATGGTTGTATCCCTCTCCTATGATTTCATCATCTTTGACTATAACGGATCCGTATTTCTTCTTACTGCAAGAAGACTTATCTGCAAGATCGAGGCACCTTTCAATGTATTCCATTTCATCCATGTCGAAATAGTTGTATGAAAAAACTTAAATAGATGAAAATGATTTTGGAAAGGCAGTTAATGGTGATAATTTTTTATGGCGGTTTATTTATTATTCTCTTTAGGTAGTTTTTGGTCTGAATAAATATAACACTGTTATATAAAAGGTAGATGAAATGTTTGAAAAACTTCACACAAAGGTTCGCGAACTCATAAAGGAGAGAAAATGGTCTTCTCCAACACTTCCACAAGAGAAGGCGATACCAAAGATACTCGACGGAAAAAACGTTTTGATCATTGCCGAGACTGGGATAGGAAAAACTGAAAGTGCGATGCTTCCAATATTTTCCCTTTGGCTTGACTTGAGACCAAAACCAACCTCGATAATTTACATAACCCCTCTGAGAGCGCTGAACAGGGACATGCTTAAAAGACTTCTATGGTGGGGACAAAAATTGGATATGGATGTGTCCGTCAGGCATGGCGACACTACACAATACGAGAGAAGCAAGCAAGCCGAATTTCCACCAGACCTTTTGATAACAACGCCCGAGACCCTGCAGGCGATATTGCCAGGCAGCAAAATGAAGTCGAACATAAAAAACGTGAAATGGGTCATCATCGACGAGATTCATGAGTTAGCGGGGAGTAAGAGAGGAACACAACTATCGATAGGACTTGAAAGGCTGAGAAAACTTTCGGGAGACTTCCAGATAATTGGACTCTCTGCAACCATAGGATCTCCTGAAAAGATATCAAAGTTCCTCGGCGAGAACGTAGAAGTGATAAATGCAATAAGCGTTAAGAGTATAGATGTAAAAGTTCACTCACCAATTCCAACCAAAGAAGACGAGAAACTCGCTGAGAAGATATTCCTCGGATCTGATGCTACGGCCAGGTTGAGGATGATACATGATTTCATAAAAGATAAGAAAACACTCGTGTTCACGAATACGAGGGAGGCTGCAGAAGTTCTTTCATCCAGGTTGAGGAGGTTAGAATACAAAAAACACGAAATTCACCACAGCTCCCTGAGCAAGGATGTCAGAATATCAGCGGAGGACAGGTTCAAGAACGGAGATTTGAATGCACTGGTCTGTACCTCTTCTTTGGAACTTGGTATAGACATAGGAACAGTCGGACAGGTAATTCAATACATGAGCCCCAGACAGGTCTCAAAACTGATCCAAAGAGTCGGTAGGAGTGGACATAGTGTCGGTAAAGTCAGTAAGGGAATAATAATTGCATCCGATCCAGACGATATATTGGAGGCTGGGGTGATAGCGAGAAAGGCCATGAATGGGGAGCTCGAAGAGACCAAAATATACGAACTCGCGCTCGATGTATTGGCGCATCAGATAATAGGGATCTCCTTGGACGAGTACAACATTGATTGGAAGGATGTTTACAACCTGGTAAAGAAGGCGTATCCCTACAGAAAATTGGACAAAAAGAAATTTGCCCAGGTTCTGAAATTCTTGGAGTCGTTGAAGTACATAATCTTAGACACAAGGATCAGAAGGAGAAGAAAGGCATGGAGGTATTACTATGAGAACTTGTCAACGATTCCAGACAACTTTACCTATAGAGTCATAGACAACGTCGAGAACAAAGAGGTAGGTGTTTTAGATGAGGGGTTCGTGGCAGAACACGGAGAACCCGGAACAACCTTCATAGTGAAGGGTACCCCATGGAAGATACTATCAGTTTACAAGGGAAAGGTTTTGGTTGAACCTGTCGATGACATAACCTCAGCGATTCCTGCGTGGGAGGGTGAGCTCATACCAGTTCCAATGGACGTTGCCCAAGAGGTTGGTAGATTGAGAAGAAAGTTGTACAACTTGATCAAGGATAAAGTTTCTGAAGATGATATCATAAGAGAAATACAAGCGGAGTATCCGATCTCTAAAGAGGCATTGCAGAAGGTAATAAGTTACATGAAGGATCACTTGAAGAAACAAAAGGTAATTCCAGATGACAAAAAAATATTGATAGAGGGAGATGGAAAATTTGTCGTCATTCATTCATGTGCCGGGACAATGATAAACCAAACCATTTCACGGTTTTTCTCGGCATTGTTGGTATCGGATCTCGGAAGGAGCGTATCTGTAAAGAGTGATCCATACAGGATAATGATCGAGGGAGTCGACAAAGAAAAAATACTCAATGTAATAAATGAAAATGACGCCGAAGATTTTGAAATAATATTGGATAACACCATAGAAAGGACGCAGATGTTCAAATGGAGATTCATACATGTCGCCAAGAGATTCGGTGCAATCAGAAGGGATGCTAAGTGGGACAAGGTTAACCTCAAGAAGCTAATAGAGTCTCTCAGGGATACACCAATTTATGAAGAAGCTCTAAGGGAAATTCACACCGACAAGCTCGATGTTGAGGGTGCAAAGAAATACTTTGAGAGCATAAAGAACGGGGAGATTGAAGTGATCGTTGATGAAAGTGGTGAGATTTCTCCACTCGGAAAGTCCGGAATAGAGTATCAATTCAGGGATTTGATCTCTCCTGAAAAACCTGAGAAGGAGATATTTGAGGTCTTCAAGGAAAGATTGTTGAACACTGACGTGAGGTTAGTTTGTATGAAATGTGGCAAATATTCTGTGACGAAGTCCGTGAGATCTATAAAGGAAGATCCCGTGTGTCCGGTGTGTGGGAGTAGATTCATAACTGTCATAAAACCCTATGAGAGGGAGAAGGAAAAAATAATAAAGAAGAGCATCCTTGGAAAACATCTCTCTTCTGAAGAGGAGAAGAAACTTGAAAAGATGGAAGCGGTTGCCGATTTAGTTCTAACCTATGGAAAGAAGGTGATAGTTGCCCTTGCTGGTAGGGGAGTGGGCCCCGATACTGCGATAAGAATACTGGCAAAGCAAAGAGAAGATGAGGAAAAGTTTTTAAGGGATATTCTTGAAGCGGAAAGGCAATTTGCAAGGACAAAGAGATATTGGAGTTAAAACTTTTTATTTCATCCCTAACCTATGAATAGTATGCCCGATATGTTCGATGATTTAAAGCAATTCAAAGAGCAATGTAAAGCTGGGTTCGAATTGGGAAATGGAATAAAGGTAAGATCACCGAAGAGCATCTTGGTTTGTGGGATGGGTGGATCTGGAATAGTTGGTGACTTTGTCCAAGAGTTGGATTTGATCGTTCCAGTAATCGTGAATAAAAGGCCAAGGATTCCAAAGTTCGTAAACAAAGATACGTTGGTTTTTTGTGTCTCGTATTCTGGAAATACTTGGGAGACCATAAATTGCTTCAAGGAATCTAAAAAGGCAAAAGCCAAGATAATTGTCATCACGTCAAACGGGAAGTTGAAATCACTTGCATCAAAAAGTAGAATTGAAACTGTGTTGGTACCAAAGGGAGAACTACCAAGGGTTTCCCTTGGACATCTGTTCTTCTCGATTTTGAGAATATTACAAAATTCCGGTTTGATAGATGTGAGTAGAGAAATGAAAAGAATAGAGAAAATTAGTTTTAATCAAGTCAATAGAAGTGCCAAAAAACTCTCCAAAAAACTATTCAACGAAATTCCGTTGATATATTCGAACAGTGATGCAGTTGCCTACAGATGGAAAACACAGTTCAACGAGAATTCAAAAGTCATGGCACTTGCCGAATCGATACCTGAGATCTTTCACAACGAAGTTGAGAGTTACGATTTCAAATTGATGAGATTTTATCATCCTGTAATATTGAGCTTTGACTATCAGATCAATCCAAGGTTCAGAAAAATATTGAAAATTAAAAAGGTCGATTACGACATTTACAGGTTCAAAAACACACTCAGTGACAAGATGAGAGCGGTTTGGTTGGGAGACATAACTTCATATTATCTTTCCAAATTGTACAAAAAAGATCCAGTAAGCGTAAACATAATAGAATGGATAAAGGGCAACATAAGATACTTGCCTTAGAATTTCAATTTCTTTGCCGCTTGCTCGGGAAGTATTTCATTTATGTACAGTCCAAAGTATTCGAATCCACCGTATATCTTAAGTCTCGGATATATTTCGATGTGGAAGTGCCAGAAATCGGATTCTGGAAAAGAGTGATAGACAATTGTATAGGATAGATAACCGAATACTTCCTCGTATTTTTTGAGTAACTGTTTGAGAATGGATGACAGATATCTTATTTGATTTCCATTCAAGTCGGATATCTGTGATATATGCCTTTTCGGTATTATCCACGATTCGTACGGTAGGACGGCAGCATACGGTGAAAGCACCACGAATTCCTTGTTCTCTGAAATTATTCTAACTCTTTTCTTTTTTTCGTATTTTATCACATCACAAAATGGACATCTCTTTTCTTCTTCATAGTATTTTTCAGATGCCTTCATTTCCTCGTCTATCACTTTTGGGAATATCGGTGATGCTATTATCTGTGAATGTGCGTGACTTATCGATGCACCCGATCCTTTTCCCTCGTTCTTGAAAATCGTTACGTAAGTTATTTCCTTTTTCTTCATGAGATCTTCGTATCTCATTATGAGTGCTTTCAAGTACAGTTCTATTTGGGTTTTTGACAATTCATATAGCCTCTTGTCGTGTTCAGGAGTTTCGATTAAAACTTCATGATAACCATGTGGTCTATAATGAACGAATGGAAATTTACCTTCTTCGCCGTAGAATTTGGTTTCCTTGAGCGCTGGAAACTTATTCGGGATTGATCTGATCTTCCATTTTTTGCCCTTCGGAATTTCCAAAATTGATTTTGGTGTGAGATGTTCGTTCCCCGGACAAAAAGGACATTTCTCCTTTGGAGTTTCGATGTAGTTGTCTTTTCTTTCAAGGCCACGGGGTCTCTTGGCTCTCTTTGGAGAAAAAATGACGTATCTTTCCAAAATGTAGTCCTTTCTTATCTCTCCCATAAAATATAAATTGTGGCAAGTTTTAATATAAAACATTTTATAAAACGAAGAATAAGATGTATTTTATGAGAGTTTTAATGCTAGGCTGGGAATTTCCACCAAAACATATAGGAGGACTTGGAATTGCTTCTTATGAGTTATCGAAAGCTCTCAGTAAAAAAGGAGTGGAAATATTTTTTGTCCTTCCTGGAGATCCCGGTAAAGACTACAATTTCTTGAAAATAATCTCAACCTACGTGGAAGCGGTGAATTCCCCTTTAACACCTTATGCGGGCACGTCTATGAGCTTAAATTTCTTTAATTTGCCAAGAGAAGTTGATAATTTTGCGTTGGGGGTCGAGAAAATAGCCAAGAGGTTAATCGACGAGGGAATAGACCTAATTCATGCTCATGATTGGATGACTTTCAAGGCAGGGTTGCTCGCCAGAGAAGTTTTACATGTTCCACTGATTCTTCATGTTCACTCCACGGAGATTGATAGATCGGGAGGCAATCCCAATCCTTACGTCTACAACATAGAGAAGGAAGGTATGGAAAAGGCGGACCTCGTGATAGCGGTCAGCAACTTCACGAAGAAAAGGATAGTTGAGTACTACGGAATTCCGGAGGAGAAGATAAAGGTTCTATACAACGCCATAGAAGTTCCAAAAAAAGTCAAAAGAAAAAAATTCAGGAGTAAAGTTGTTCTGTACCTCGGGAGGTTCACGCTTCAAAAAGGACCAGACTACTTCTTGAAGGCTGCTAAGAAAATAATCCAAAAGGATCCGGACGTGACTTTTCTCATGGTTGGTGAAGGTGAGATGCTCGGTGAGATGATAGAAAAAGCATGTAGGCTTGGAATAACTGATAAGGTATTTTTCACGGGCAGAGTCCCAGATGTAAACGAGTTTTACAGCATAGCAGACGTCTATGTCATGCCTTCCGTCTCAGAGCCTTTTGGTCTAACTGCCCTTGAGGCGCTGTCTAACAAGGTTCCGGTCATCATATCAAAGCAATCGGGTGTGTCAGAAGTTCTTTCACATTGTCTGAAGGTAGATTTTTGGGATGTCGATGACATAGCAAACAAAATCTTATCTGTTTTGAAGTATAGTCCTCTGAAAAAAATGTTGGAAGAGAACGGGTTCACCGAAGTTAAGAATTTCAGTTGGGACAAACAAGCCGATAAGTGCATTGAATATTACAAGGAAGTAATCAAGAAGATAAAAGCTTAAATCCTTTACTAATTAAATAAGATATATGCCCGACGAAATAATTATTAACGAAAATTATGATGATAGACATTTCTATGTGCAACTTCCTTCTGGTGTTGTTTTTGAAAAGAATTATGGAGAAAAAAACTTTGCTGAAATATTTGGCTATCCATACATCGATTTTCTTTGGCTCGGAGATGATGTGGAAGTAGACGATGAATACAAAGAGGAATACCATGGAAACACAGGTGATCATGATATAGACATAGAGATTTCTGGAGTATATGAAAAAGCTGAACACGATGGAAATAAGTCCCATGTCTCCATAGACGGAGAGGTAATTCTTCATCGTAAACGTAAGTTTGAATTTAAGCTGGACATAATCGACGAGCCAGATAAAAATCTTCCAGATGTCCTGTACAATGGAAATGCAGAAAACAAGAGAATATGTAGATATGATTTGAAGATAGGTGATTACAAGGAATCTTGTTCAAAAGAACAACTTACAATTGAAGCCGGAAATACGGTGTACGTCAAATCCTGTAAACTTGAGAACAACATAAAGAAAATTGATGACGATCTTTTAATGGACTTGAGTGACATCTTGATATCTAAGTTCCCAACGAGATATATGTTTGATTTGAAAGGTCGATACAACTTCTTTGTAAAGGAATCAGTTAAAGAAAGATCTTTCCCACAAAAACAATCCCTTGAGAAATTCATTTTTAACGAAGACAGCAGAGATGTTGTGAGAATAATGGAAGTATTTGTAGAGAGCAGAGGATCCAAGATTATCAAGAAGACCATCTTTTAAATATTCATTTTACGAATTCTATAATCATTGGTGGTGGGAATGGTCTCTGTTTGCTTTTATTTGCATGTTCATCAACCCATCAGAATAAAAAAATTCTCAATATTCGATATAGGTTCAGGTAAGGGATATTTCGACGAAGAAAAGAACAAGTTTTATTTGGACAGGATTGCGAGGAAGAGCTACATACCGACTAACAAGATACTCTTGGAACTGATAAAGAAATACGATTTCAAAGTGAGTTTTAGTATAACAGGAGTTCTCTTGGAGCAACTTGAAAAGTACGCCCCAGAGGTTCTAAAGAGTTTTCAAGACCTCGTGGATACGGGAAACGTTGAGTTAGTAAGTGAGACGTACTACCATTCTCTTGCATGGGTTTTCTCAAAGGACGAATTCAGAAGGCAGGTTAAACTCCAGGAGAAAAAATTGAAGGAGTTGTTTGGTCAAAAACCAAAGATATTCAGGAACACTGAGTTGATATACAACGACGATATGGGAAAGGTAGTGAGTGATATGGGGTACAAAGCTGTCATGACCGAAGGAACTGAAAAAATTCTCGAGTGGAGGTCTCCGTGTTATGTCTACGAAGCCAGTGGATCGAATATAAAACTCCTGCTCAAGCACTACAGATTGAGTGACGATATAGCGTTCAGGTTTTCTACGCCCTATTGGAATGAGTATCCGCTGACCGCCGATAAGTATGCCTCGTGGATAAATGCAACTCCCGGAAATGTCATTAACATATTCATGGATTACGAGACTTTTGGCGAACACCAGTGGAAAGAAACCGGGATATTCGAGTTCTTGAAACATTTACCAAGGGAAATTCTCAAGAATCCAAATAACGAGTTCGTCCTGCCGAGCGAAGTGATAAAGAAGTTTAAACCAGTTGCAACTATTTCCGTGCCCTTCTTAATTTCATGGGCAGATACAGAGAGAGATCTGAGCGCATGGATAGGAAATGAAATGCAAAGGACGGCCGCAAGGGAGTTATATTCTTTGGAAAATGATGTTCTAAAGACAAAAGACAAAAGTATAATAAGTGATTGGAGAAAACTTCAAACGGCGGATCATTTTTATTACATGTGTACGAAGTGGTTTGCCGATGGAGACATCCACAAATACTTCAATCCATATGAGTCTCCGTACGAGGCGTTCATAAGCTTTATGAATATATTAAACGATTTAAAAAATAGAATAAGAGGTGATTCAATGAGTAAGTACCTTGAGAACGTTCCAGATGATAAAGTTTTTTGGTGCAGAGATGGGCAAATTTTTAAAAATCTAAAGGAGCTTTTGTTCGGGCTCGAGAAAATGTCGGATGAGACATTCAAATTCCATGTGAGCAAGGAAAAGAACGACTTCGCCAACTGGATAAGAGATGTAATAGGCGATGAAAAACTCGCAAAAGATATAATGAAGTCCAGAACGAAAAAGTCTTTGATGAAGAAGCTTTCCAATAGAATCAAGAAGTTGGAGAAATAGATTTTTTAAGCCTCTTGGTAGCAAGGTTGTATGCCTTTATGTAGTTGTTTATGTTCTTGTCCCAAGAACATTTCTCTGCCATCTTCCTGGCACTTATTTCCATCTCAATTCTCTTCTCTTTATCCATCTTGGTTATTTTTTCCAAAATATCTGCAGTTTGTTTCACTATTTCTTCATTGGATTTCTCAACAGCATCAACCACGAAGAGTCCCATCGGGTTCTTAGTACTCTTCAGTATGAACCTCCCGAATCCAGAATAGTCCGATGTTATTGAGATCGTCGCATACGCAGCAGTCTCAAGTGGAGTATATCCGAATGGTTCATATCTTGACAAAAATACACCGACGCTCGATGCTATAACAGCTTCCGTATAATCCATTCCCAACAATGCATCCATCTTGCTAAGGTACAACGGATAGAATATGACCTTTACACGATCACTTTCCCTGTTCAGAAGTCCATTTTCTTTCAACCTCTTTATTATCATATCGTCATCTTCTTTGTACGCCAGTTCAAATGCCGATAGTGGTGGTGTGAGTCCCCTTCTTCTCCTGGCCCGTTCTATGTTTTTTCTTATCTCTTCCAATGGTTTTTTGGGAACTATGTCAGATGCCTCTATCGCATCTATGAGTGGAAGCTCGGAGATTATTTTGTTCTTTATTTTTTCCCATTCTTCCTCCAAGATCTCACCTATCCTTCTGTAAGTCATTATGTTGTCTACCACTTCATCCTTTGGTCCTATTATTCCAGTCGGAACAAATATGAAAACCACTACGAGATTCTTCGTGCCTTTGAGTCTCTTATTTAACTCTCCTATGGAGTCTATGAACAAGTCGAATCCCTTGTTGAAGAACTCGTATCTTCCTGAAGTGAATATTATTGGATAGTTCTTCAAGTCTATTGGATAATATGGGGAGAAGTATGCCCTTATGAACTCATCTGCTTTCTTCCTCAGCTTGTAATTTAACTGTTGAATTTCATCGATGCTCGGTATGTTGGAAAAATCAAGGGCATTGACGGTTATTATATCCGGTTTTTTTCCAAGTACGTAGATTACTTCATTTTTCATAACTTCACTGACGGTGGTGAATACGTCTGCATTGTTTGCACACGCCACTTCAGTTAGATGCTTGGCGGCTACTCCATACTTGTAGACTTCTTCTAAAGGTACTCTCTCCTTGACCTCTTCTTTTGGTAAGAACAACGTTTTTGCCCTACCAAACGATGTCGCATGGGTTGTGAAGACAGTTGGAACAGGTACATTGTTCATCTTGAGATACAATAATCCAGCTCCAGACAACCATTCATGAAAATGAGCAACTACATCTTTTTTTCTGCTTATCTTTTCAAGAAGTTTCCCCACCGCGTATGACCATGCAATTGGTGTATTGAAATCATTCCCTGTGTTGAGTGAGTCTATCTTGTATTTTTCCCAGAGTTCCTTCTTTATGTCGTTTACGTTGTCATTCTCAAACTCCTTTGAATCAACCAATATCAGTTGTACATCATTTGCTTCAGTCCATTCTCCATAGTAACATATTATCTTTTCCTTTCTCAACTCGTCAAAGATTTTTTTCAACCATGCAGGAGGATTCTTGTCAGAGAATTCGTTTACATAATTTTTTGGATTGAAAAATCCGACTGTGAAGTATTCGTTGCCGAATCTCTTTTTCATCTCTTTGGACTTAGAGGTAATCACTTTCCATATACCACCAACTTTATTCCCACATTCAAACGAGACTTCAAATATAAGGCTCATAACTTCACCTTTCTCCCAGCATAAGCAAGGATGTACGTGGCAGCGTTCCATGATTGATTCTCAGATCCGTGTGGCGTTCCATGCCAGTCGAGCCATTCGTTGAAGTTGGTTTTGATGTTCACTTCTGCGAGTTTTTTTAAGATATCGTTGGATTCGAGTCCAAGTTTTTTGAGCATCAGAACATAGAATCCACCTACATATGGCCAGACTCCTCCGTTTTGACCGTAACCCGGTTTCTGAGTGTATGGAAAGTCAGTTTCCCTGAAGTAGAATGTCCTGAATGGATCATTTTCATCGACTGGAGGGACGAGGATTCTTACAGGGTACGGTTCGAAAACTTTTTCCCTTTGGAAATAATTCAATATGGACTTGGTTTTCGGTTCGTTTGCCACGCCGAACAAAATTGACAATGTGTTTGCATACACGTCACATCTTGGATCGTACTTTCTGAATCCAACCTCTGCTATGTAGTATGGCTTGGTACCATCTTTCATCGCTATTTCAATATCTTTGTTGATATAGCTAAAACTAAATTTCTTTTTCATCTCCTCTTCATTTTCTTTCTTGGGCCAGAAGAAGAGATCTATGTGATTTCTCACCACGTTTTCAATGCCCTTCCTATCATTTTTAACACCTAAAATTTCTGTCATTTCATCGAACGACTTCAAAGATTTGAAAAATAACACGTTATCATAGAGTATCCTTCCCGATCTTATCAGCCAATCGTTCCAATCTTCTCCTTCAGTGGCCTCTATCAAGAAGTCGTTGTTAAGGTCCATGTAGAGAATCCAATTTAATGCCTTTTTAACACTTTCAAACTTTTTCTTTAGGAATACGATGTCTTCAGTGACCTTGTAGTAGTTGGTAACTGCTATTATGTACCAAATCGTTGGGTCGAGACTCCCACTTTCCCCAAAGCATATTCTCTCACCATCTTCGGAAACTTTGTTCGGTATCTGTCCGTTCCATTTCTGATACATTTCGCTCGTGTCAAGAATTTTTTTTGCGAGCTCGGTTAGATGTTCGTCACCGGAGTAGACCATTCCAATGGAAGATATCAGTGCATCCCTGAACCACATATCAGGATATCGAGAACCAGCCTTCAGCCCAATTTTTATCTCGTTGTTTTTCAAAACCGATTTGGCCTCTTCAAAACAATCTTTTATGATGGGATCCATAGACATCACAATTTTAAATTGGATTTTTCTTAATAAAAATTGTTTTCATTCGTGTGAATACTTCTTTATCAGCCTTTCAACTTCTTTCAATTTCTTCTTCATGGTCTTTTTGTCCACTGACTCGACGATCAACCTCAAGAAATTTTCGGTATTTGATGGTCTCAAATTGAACCACCAATCTTCAAACTCTACGGTTATTCCATCTAATTTTGATATCTTTCCACCCAACTTTGAATAGAATTTTTCTATCTTGGAGATGACTTCTTTCCTTTTCGATACGGCGAAGTTCTTTTCACCGCTTCTATAATATTTTCTGAAGGGAACCGATAACTCTGATAGTCCAACCTTCGTTTTTGTTAGAATGTTGATCAGTTTTATCATTGCGAATAAGCCGTCGTCTATGCAGTGGTTTTCCCTGTACATGATGTGTCCTGAGACTTCACCTGCCATGATTCCTTCTCTTGAAAGTTTTTCCTTGTAGTAAGGATTACCGACCCTCATCTTTATCGGAGTTCCGCCGAATTTTTTTATTTCTTCTGGAAGCGTCTTGGTTACCCTCAGATCGTAATATATTTTTCCACCACCCAGTTTTTTCAGTTCTTCAACGGCAAGTATGCCAAATAGGATGTCACCCCAAACGACCTTTCCCTTTTCATCAACGGGGATTGCTCTGTCAGCATCTCCATCGAAGAGTATTCCTAAATCTGCCCCTTGCTTTTTAACTTCCTTTTTTAAATAACGGAAGTTTTTTTCTTCACTTGGGTTCGGAAGATGATTTGAGAATTTTGGATCTGGATCAGAAAATAGATGCGTCGTCTCGAATTTAGTACTCTTGAAGAATGGGATTGTCGGAATGCTTCCCACACCGTTTCCATAGTCTATGACGATCCTAAGTCCCGATCTTTTTTCAAGCTTTTTCAACAGGTAACTCACATACAATTTGAGGATTCTCCTGTTAGTCTTACCTTTTTTCTTTCCATTGGAAGTTGTGTTGTTTATCTCTGAGAATATTTTTTTAATGTCTTTCAGTCCTTCGTTCATTCCAATTTGAAGTACGTTCCCATTAACGTTCTTAACGAATTTTATCCCGTTGTAACTAGATGGGTTGTGTGAGGCGGTTATCATCGTTCCATAGTTTGCCTTCAATGTCCACGTACCGAAGTCAGTCATTGGTGTTGTACACAATCCGATATCAACGATTTTATTTCCGGTGAGTGTCAGTCCTTTCACCAGTGACTTCTTAAGTGATGGTGACGATGTCCTCGCATCCATACCGAGAACGACTTTCTTTCTACCAATATATTTGCCAAATGCCAGTCC
>JAGHBM010000028.1 GCA_021160955.1 Candidatus Aenigmatarchaeota archaeon | reverse complement strand
CCTATGTGTATGTCGGATATGTGAGCTATCTTCTTCATGCTAATCACCTTTGAACAAAATTGTGAACAAAAAATTCACTACTTTTTAAATATAACACATACAAAACTATTTAAGCTTTTTATATCAGTGTATTCCAGAGAGTAAGTATGTTCAAGAGAGTTAAAAGAGAATTTTCCATTGAAGAAATGAAAAACTACATCGATGAAGGAAAGTTCGTATTGGTAGAGAACTACATCATAAAAAAAGAAATGGAAGGAAGTATTAGCGAGGAAGAGATTGAGGAATTAAGAAAATATCTTGAAAGATCAAGAGAGCCACCTTGGTGGAAACCACTTAAAAAACTTTCGTACCACTCATTATGTTTGACGTTGAGAACAGATGATTCACATGATTGAGAAATTTTTAACTGAAGTACTCTTCTTCTTGGTTTTGGTCAATCCAGTGAGCAAGATATTCATCCTTCACATACTCTCAAAAAACACGGGAAAAAATGACATGAGAAAGGTGATGATCAAGTCAAGTTTCGTGGCTTTGATCATATTGATCTCCTTTTGTTTTGCGGGAACGTTCATACTCCAAGATGTGTTTCACATAAGCGTCGAATCGCTTCAAGTTGCTGGAGGTTTGGTGTTGGTGAGTGTCGGATACACTGCACTTAAAAAAGGTGTTTTCTTTGAAGTCGATACAGACCAAAAACTGGCGGATATGGCAATAGTTCCCATAGCATCACCCATCATAGCAGGTCCGGCAACGATGACCGCATCCATCGTGGAGTCAAGTGTTTACGGACCGTGGTTTGTATCTGCCGCGCTCTTTACGGCTCTGGTGATAAACTTCTCGATAATGTACTTCTCAAAGAGCATAACAGATACACTCAACAGGTTCAACGTAAGTGGAGCGTTGATAAGGATAACAGGTTTGTTCATAGCGAGCATAGGGATGGAGATGATTTTGAGGGGGATAAAGAATTTCTTTGGAATCCCATAGATGAAAGGTAAAAAAATTTATGGTAGCTCTACAAATTAGATAATTGTATATGAAAATTTTGATAACATTACCAAATAAGTATCCGTTTGACGTTGTAGAAGAAGAACTCAAAAAATATCCGATAGAATATGAATTGATAGATGATGTGGGAGATCACTATCTCATACGGATAGAATCTGAAGAAATTGACTTATTTTTCTTTGGAAAACCGAGTAAAGACAATTTACCTGAACCAAAAATAAAGAAGTTGATAATGGAAGGGTTAAATAAAAAGAAAATGGATTACTCTCAAATTTAAGGTTCGACTCTCTTTATGGTTCTTGGGAAAGGAATTGCCTCCTGGATTGAATCGAGGCCACAAATCCATTGAACAACCCTGTCTATTCCCATGCCGAATCCTGAGTGAGGAACCGATCCATATCTTCTTGTGTCGAGATAAAAGTCGTAGTCTTTTGGATCAGCACCATCCGCCTTGAGAGATTTTATTATTTCGTTAATGTCAGGTTCCCTCTCAGATGCATCCAAGACTTCACCAACATCGGGAACTATGAGGTTGAAGTTCAAGGCGTACTTTGGGTTGTTTGGATCTCTCTTCTTGTAGAATGCCATTATCTCCTTTGGATAGTGGGTTATTAATATTGGCTTCCCTCCCAATATCTTTGCTATGTTCGTTTCCTCCTTTGCACCGAGGTCCTTTCCGCGTGGTACTTCCATACCGTTTTCCTTCAATATTCTCAAAACCTCTTCATAAGTTATTCTTCTGAACGGTAATTCCAACTTCAGCCTTTCAGGATCGACATTGAGAACTTTTAAGTCATCCATATTTTCCTCAAGAACCCTATCACATATGTGTTTTATTAAACCTTCAGCTGTCTTTGCAAGCTCATCAAAGTCCATCCAGGCAGCCTCCATCTCGGCGTGCCAAAACTCCGTGAGATGTCGGGAAGTTTTTGACTTCTCGGCCCTGAAACTTGGTGCAACGGTGTATATCTTTTCCAGGGAAAATATCATGGCCTCGGCATAAAGTTGCCAGCTTTGAGTGAGATAAACTTTTTTTCCAAAATAATCGACCTCAAACAATGTGGAACCTCCTTCCGATCCAGCGGTGGTGAATATCGGTGCTTGTACCTCGTAAAATCCACGGGACCTGAAAAATTCGTGAATTGCCCCAAACACCGTCGATCTTATCTTCAACACAGAGGTCATTTCCCTTGATCTCAACCATAGGTGACGGACGTCTCTCAAGAATTCTTTGCTCTTATCCCTAACTATGGGAAATCTTTCGGCCTTGTGAACAACTTCAAGACCTTCTCCGACTATTTCATATCCACCAGGAGCCCTTTCATCTTTCTTAACTCTTCCTTTCACGATCACTGACGACTCCACAGACAGGTCTTCTGCCCTTTCAAAAATCTCATCCGGAACGACACCCTTCTTGAAGGTACATTGAATAATCCCGGAAGAGTCCCTCAAAACAACGAACACTACCTCTTTTGAGGTTCTGTGCCTATAGACCCAACCTTTCAGTTCGACGACTTCTCCATCCTTTCCAAAAACATCCTTTATCTTCACAAAATTCACCTTGTCCTTTTATATATTCAACAGAGTTAATAAAAAATTATGCCAGAGCTGAAGAGGGCATTGGGATTACTTGAAACCAGCTTTTACGGTATAGGACTCATACTCGGTGCGGGAATCTATGCTTTGATAGGTAAGGCAGCTGGCATATCGGGAAACGCGGTATGGATCTCCTTCATATTTGCGGCTTTCATTGCCACCTTGACAGCGCTGAGCTATTGTGAACTCTCTGCCATGTTTCCAAAGGCCGGTGCGGAGTACGTTTACGTGCAAAAGACGTTCGGCCGAAGATGGCTATCATTTCTAGTAGGATGGTTGTTCCTATTCACGATAGTCTTCGGTGCAGCCGCGGTGGCACTCGGATTCGGAGGATACTTATCGGCGTTACTGAGTCCTATAGTCAAGATACCTGCCATAATTGGAGCAAGTATTCTGGTTATTGTGATGACCGCAGTTAACCTGTATGGGATAGAGCAATCATCTAAACTCAATATAATATTCACCGCCCTTGAGGCCTTTGGATTGATATTCATAATAGCCCTTGGAATAGGACACTTTGGGAACGTGAACTACCTCGAACTCCCTCCCGGTGAAGGGATAGGAAGCATATTCGTTGCAGCGGCACTGATATTTTTCGCGTACGTAGGATTTGAAGACATAGCGAACATAGCCGAAGAGGTCAAAAAACCCGAAAAAACCTTACCGAGGGCGATTGTAATATCCGTTGTGGTCACGACCATACTTTACATCCTCGTTGCGATATCGGCGATAAGTATATTGGATTGGAAAACCCTTGGTCAGTCGGGCGCACCACTCGCAGACGTAGCGGAAACCGCCCTCCCCGGATCATCTTCACTGCTCGGCACCATAGCACTCTTTTCTACGGGGAACACCGTACTCATACTCTTGATCACGATATCCAGGATGCTATATGGAATGGCAAGGGAAGGTGCATTACCCAGATTCTTTTCCAAGGTTGGAAAGAGGAAGACTCCGTGGATATCTGGAATAGCGAGCATGATAATAATATTGGGGCTCATAATGACTGGGAACATAAGAAGCGTAGCGGAAGTATCTAACTTCACTATATTGGCAGTTTTCATATCAGTCAACGCATCACTTATCTACCTTAGGTATTCCAAACCATATCTCCCGAGACCGTTCAAGGTACCATTGAACATAGGAAGATTTCCAATAATCCCATCGCTTGGAATAGCATTTTCGTTGTTCTTGATGGCCAATTTTTCGGCAAAAATAATATTATCTGGAATTGGAATAATTCTGTTGGGACTCGTTGTTTACGAAATCTCCGATTTTTTCGAGCATAAAAAGTTTCACGTTACTCACGTGTAGATTCTGTGAAAGAGTGACATTTGTATTCTCAAGTAGCGAAAACTTTATAAATACAAACCTAGAAAGAAATAAATACTAACATATTTGGGCATTCAATTGGGCATTTAAAACCAATTTCAAATTACCTTTGGGCAAGGTAATTTGGGCATTGATCTTGTTTTGGGCATTTCGATAGAGTTTATTGGGCATTAAACTCTTTCTAAAAAGGATAGGTTTACCTATCTTAAAAATATTTCGATCCGCGAAAATATATATTCAAAAACATATATGGAGGGTGAGTGAGTATGGATACAATCATTCGAAATGCCTTTGAAAGAACCTTTAATTCTCCCGATAAATCTATTGATAATTTTGATTCTGCTTCTGGGGTGAACCAATGGGAAATGGAAAGAAAGAAGATAGAAGAGGAATTTAACATAGATCTCCACCAGGCAAAGATCCTCGTAATAGGAGTTGGTGGTGCGGGATCAAATACAATTTCAACACTAACCGAAATGGGTATAGAGGGTGCAAAAACCGTTGCCGTGAATACTGACGCCAAGCATCTCTCTGTAACGAAGGCCCACCAAAAGATACTCATTGGAAAGGAAACCACGAGAGGCCTCGGTGCCGGAGGTTACCCGGGTGTAGGTAAGAAAGCAGCCGAAGAATCGAGAAAGGAACTCAAAGAGCTTCTCGAAGGAGTTGATATGGTATTCATAACTTGCGGTCTTGGAGGAGGTACTGGAACAGGTGCCGCTCCCGTGATAGCAGAGATAGCAAAGAGTATGGGTGCAATAGTTATTGGTACCGCCACGATGCCTTTCAAAATGGAAGGAACCAGGATCCACAAGGCAGAGGAAGGTCTCATGGAGCTTAGGAAGGCCGCAGATACCGTGATAGTCATAGAAAATCAAAAGCTATTGAAATACTGCGGCGATCTCTCACTAAAACAGGCATTCGCCGTGGCAGACGAACTCATTTCAACCATGATAAAAGGCATAACTGAAACAATCACTCAACCCTCCCTCGTGAATTTGGACTACGCCGATGTAAAAGCCATAATGCACAGTGGTGGCGTCGCCGCCATAGGAGTTGGAGAATCCGACAGCACCAACAGGGCAAAAGAAGCCGTTGAAAGAGCCCTCTCTCATCCGTTACTTGAGATGGAAATAAGTGGTGCCAACGGTGCAATAATCCAGATAATAGGTGGTGACGACCTGAAACTTGAAGAAATAAACGAAATCGGCGAAGCAGTTTACAAGAGGATGAATCCAGAGGCACAGGTAATTTGGGGTGCAAGGATACTGCCAGAATACGCAGGTAAAATCCATGTCATAACCATAATTACCGGTGTGAAAAGTCCCTACATACTCGGGCGGTCTCAAGAGACCAACTACACAGCCTCTGGAAAGAGCATATCAAATGATCTGGGGATACCCATAGTTGGTTCACCCCAGTAATTTCATAGTCATTCGATGACACACCCCCACACCGGGAAGGGCGACGAAAGTATATTTGTAATACCACCCCACCACCAAAAGTCGCCCTTTCCCCAATTTCATCATGGAGCATGATCCGATGATATACGAAAGAATCGAAGAGTTCAAGAAGAAGTTCGATAGGAAGAATATGGTACTCCTCGGAATTTTTTTGCTAATTCTCGCATTCGTCTTATAATTTTTTAATTTTTAAAATTGTTCTCTCCATTTCAATTGTATATCTCTTAAATCCAAAACTCCTCCAAAATTTAATACCGAGTCTCCACTTTTTTCATACTTGTAAACTTTTTTGATGTTTCAACTTCTCCGAAAACAAATCCCATACTGATGAATATAAAGGAAGCAACAGAAGAATCCAAACACTAAATATATAAATTTCAACTCAAAAATCAATTGATATCAAATAATACTCTTAACCAGTAAGGGAAGTATGACCGTGGCGTCTCCTTCTATTGTTATGAATTTGGCATCCTCACGTACCTTTCCCCATGAGATCGCTTCCCTAACCCGCGCCCCGGAGAGAGAGCCATCCCATTCTGGTGCAGTGGTGATGTAAACAGCGTAGTCCAATCCATTTCTGAATTGGTTCCACCATATTGTATGATGCTTCGATATACCACCACCTATCATCAGCGCTCCGGTCTTTTTGGCTCCATAGACTATGTTACTGAGTTCTTGTTCATCTTTCAGCAAATTCAAAGAGAAATCTTTGTGACCATCCTGCCAAAATAGCCATATTTGTGAGCCGAAAGCACCATCCATTGGTCCGGGAAGGAACACGGGAATCTTATTTTTCCATGCCCAGTAGATTATTGAAGATTCCTTGTTTTTCTCTCCATCCAAAGCCTCCCCGAACTTCCACACCAAATCTCTCGTAGACCAATCCCTTTTCTCTTCGTATATTTTTTCCAAGATTGGTTGCATCTTTTCTTCCAGAATCACGCCATAACTATCGTTTGGTATGAATATGTTTCCTTCCCTGTTTATCCCTTTTTTGTGAAGGTCCTTGTCATCTGCTTCAAAATATCCATGATAGTAGTCACGCCAAACCCTCGCAAGGTCATGGTCCAACGTTCCACATGTTGTTATTACCGCATTCACCAATTTTTTCTTAACCAGATCTTTTATTACACCTCGACAACCAGTCGACACCAAATTAGCAGGAAAGGATAGAAAGACAAAGCACTCCTCGTCTTCAACCATGTTCTTTAAAATATCCGCACCCATTCCAACTTTCTTAGCTACGAATCCACCGGATTCTTTCATTTGCCTGACCAATTCCTTGACATCTTTGACATCATCTAAATTCATATCTTTTATCGGTTGCATAGTCATAGAGTAATACTTGTATCTCCACACTTAAAAAGGTTTAAATTCTTTTCTCCACATTTTGTTATTGATAATATGAAAAAGAAGATGTATTGGGTTCCATTGGTGTACGATTACAATAGTCTATCCAATATAAAGCATCAAATAGAAGATCCAAACAATATTATTGAAGAGCTGAAGAAAAAAGCACATGAATACAGCGTTGCAACATATGGAATCTATGAGCACTGGTTGGAATTTGGGAAGAAGAACAGAGATGAAGATCTTGATACTCCTTACGGTATAACCATAATTGTAGGTGGGAAAAGAGAAAACGTTACAGGCTTCTGTGAAGAAATCATAAAAGAATTTGGAAGACCTAAAAAACCAAGGCCAATCATAGACGCGTTTGACTTGTGGATGGGAGAAGGCAATATCAGGGGTAGAAAACTACTGAGAGAGATCATAGATAAAAAAATTCAAGAATGATTACAACCTCTCTTTTATATCCAAAAACTCGTGTTTTATCTTGAACTTCTTTGACAAATGCTCTCCAAACGCCTTGACACCAAACACTTCGGTTGCATAATGGCCAGCAAATATTACGTTAATTTTTGCATCCTTTGAGAGCCCTTCAGTGAATTCTTGAGGTTCTCCCGTTAGAAAAACATCCAGACCCAACTCTATTGCCTCGTTCAATCCAAATGATGCCCCACCTGAAATTATTCCAACAGTCTTTATGAATTTCTTCCCAAAGTCAAAAACTAATGGATCTGGATTTATTCTTCTTTTCACGAGATCAACAAACTTTTTGAAGCTGGTCTGTTTTTTTAGGCGACCTCTGTACCCGATCTCGAACCCGTGATAATTTCCAAACCCATCATCGACTTTTAAGTTCAAAGTCCTTGCAATTTGTATGTTGTTTCCATAAATTGGATGTAAATCTAATGGAAGGTGATACGCAAGAAGATTCATTTCATTGTCCAAGAGGAGTTTAACCCTTTTTTTCATGACCCTTGTTATGGCTGGTCTCACCCCACTCCAAAATATGCCATGATGAACCAGAATAGCATCTGCGTTCTTCTCAACGGCTTTCTCTATAACTTCTGTGGTAAGACTCACAGCGGAAACCAACTTTCTTATGTTATTTTTACCTTCAACCTGCAATCCATTCAAGGATGAGTCGCTTATTTTATCGACATTCAAAGTCTTGTTACAATATTCCACGAGTTTATCCCTATCGACCATACAAATCACGGCAAGTTTATACAAATAATTTACTTTGTCTTAAAGTTTTTATAGAACCTAACATTTATCTTTTTCCCTTTCAAATCGAGTACCGCAAACTCACCCTTCTTCCCGTAGCCTGAATTCACAACCAACGTCTTACCAACCCTTATTTTACCCTGGCTTTCGTGCATATGTCCGCAGACGTTCAGAAGAGGTTGATATTTCTCTATAACACTTCTAAGTATATCATCACCAACGTGTCTTCCATGCCAAGGATTACTTGGTGCATTTATCTTGTCTAATTTAGTATTTCCAGGTGGGTTATGAGATAAAATTATCGTCCTTTCCGGTCCATCTTTTACCAATAGTTTCAACCTTTTTTTCTCTTCCCTTCTGAGGTTCAAAATATTATTTCTAATATCACTTTCGTATCCCCTGAGATTATCTTTACAAAGAAATGGAAATTTGGCGCCAAACCCTACTATTTTGTACTCACCAAATTCTATGACCTCATATTCTAACATTTCTATGTTGGAAAACTCCTTTACCAAATCTTCTATTGGGTATTTTGATGATGTAACGGTTAACCCACTCTTTTGATTATCAACATTACCTTTTACAATTATAACAGGTAAACCTATTTCATTCAAGTATTCAAGAACTTCTTTTCCACTATTTGAGAAATTTTTTATTAACTTCATCAACTTCCTTTTAGAAACTAATTTTTCCAATCCATCTAGATTTCTTATACCGTACTTGTTCCGTTTTATATTATTTCTATGCTTTCTTAATATGGGCCCAAGCTCATGAGCACGGTCGCCATAAAAATCTCCGGGAGAAAGAACTAAATCCACCTTGTTTCTTTTGACGAAAGTCTTTAGACCCCAAGGAACAGTACCGTGAAAATCTCCCATTGCAAGAATTCTCATAAAACTA
The DNA here is from genome assembly GCA_021160955.1 of Candidatus Aenigmatarchaeota archaeon. Taxonomy (GTDB): domain Archaea; phylum Aenigmatarchaeota; class Aenigmatarchaeia; order PWEA01; family JAGHBM01; genus JAGHBM01. The sequence continues at coordinate 7,280 of JAGHBM010000028.1, read as the reverse complement.
AATTTGCCTCAATTAAATAAAAAGTTGGAAAATCTATAATAAGTTACTCAGAGCCCTTAAAATTACACGAGCAGCGAGCTCTGAAGTAGGATTGTTGAATTTTTTGGAAGATATTTCAACAACGTCCATTCCAATAACTTTTCCCGTTTTGAAGACTTGGTCTATAATCTCAAAGACTTCTTGCGGCGAGAGACCATTTGGCTCTTTGAATCCTGTATCGGGAGCATAAGCCGGGTCAAAGACATCTATATCGACTGTCAGATATATCGGTCCCTTGACATTATTGAGATCATCCAAGATTTCAAATTTCTTTTTGTTCTCTTCTTCATACTCTTCCCACGAACGGACACCGATCTGGACTACTCTAAAACCAAGTTTTGCCGCAAAGTATGCCCAAGTATTGTGAGCAAACCTCTCTTCTGGAACGAGATCCATATGAGCATCCAATTGAACGATCGTACTTGGTTTCAAAGCCTCTACAAGGGGAAGAGTTATGAGGTGTTCTCCCCCAACGGCAAGTAGAAAAACATTTGGATTTATTTTCAAAATCGAATTTGTGGTGTCTTTGATCCTGAAGGACGTCTCCTTGAAGTCTCCGTAAACTACGTCAACATCACCGACATCACAAATTTTGAGGTCCTTCAGTGGATTTTTTCCCTTCTCTGGAATGTAGCTTATCATGTTCTTGAGGGCGTACCTGATCGTGGCAGGACCAAACCTCTGGTTACCGACGGCAGAGGCAGTCGAATCGAATGGAATCCCCAGAAAGCAGACGTCGGCCTCTTCAAGTGGAAATTCAGGGACAAACGTCTTTGAGGTGAAAAGTAATTCGGTCATGATAATTTTCTTATGAGATGGGTTTAAATATGTTTTGGTGAAGACTGGAAAAATTAAAAAAAGAAAAGACAAAATTTAAAGGTTTTCATCCCATCAAAATTCTCTTGCCCATAACTTCCCAATATGAGATTTCCTGTCCTTCGGTGAGCTTTCCCTTCAGTTCCTCAGGTATGGAAGTTTCAAAGGTCTCATAAGTCTCCATATCCATGAGGTGGACAGAATCTCCGGTAAGGGAAATAACCTGGGCTTTTCTTTTATCTATTATGGGAACTTCTACCTGGGCAGATGCAGGCTTAACGAGTTCTTTTCTCCTCCCATCGGTGAGGGTTACGGCCTCAATTCTCGCCTTTGCGGATCCGTGCTTACCAGGCTTTGAAGTTGATATGTTCACAACTTTACACGGTTCCCCATCGATTATGACGTATTTACCAGGTTTGAGGTTCTTAACTTCTGTTTGAGTTGTTGACATTCTTACCACCTGCTAACAAATTTTATGTCTTTCGCCTTGACAGTTTTCCTTCCGGCATGTCTCGCCGCAATGACGGCATCTCTTGCAATTTCGTCAGCTATTTCCTCTAAAACATCTCTAAACTCTTCTACGGCTTCATCTGACATTCTTATAACCCCTGATTTTTTGGCAATCCTTTTTAACGGGGATAAAGGAAGTATCGCCACAATCATCACCTCATACTAATTTTTATCCGGCATCTATTTAAATGTTAAATCAGCTTCCTTGCCAAGGATATTAGATTTGGTTTTTTCATCAGTATTTTTCCAAGTTTGAAAAATCTGTTGCCACGGGAGAATTCCATCAAATCATCGCCCGTGAGGGTCTCTGCGAGCATGTTGAAATCTTCATCCGAGAGCTTCTCGACCACTTCCCTCAAGTTTTGGATCTTTTGAAGTTTCTTGCCTCTCTTGTCCCACCATTTTTTGTTGTATTCTGAGAGAGATTTTTGAGAAACATCACCTTTCTTTATTGACTTGGCTATGACCTCCCCTGCTATCATACCAGCAATGGTTGCTTCTTTCATCCCACCACCATGGATTGGATTGACTTGATGAGCCGCATCACCAACTACAACCAAACCATTCAAGACCATATTCTTCAAAAATCCACCCACAGGTATGCCGCCGGCATTTACTTCGAGAATCGATGCCCTTGAGAATATCTTTGGATTATCTTCGATGAACTTATCAAGATAATATTTTGCGGGTTTATCCGTCATAGCGACACCAACACCCACATTTGCAACGTCCTTTCCCTTGGGAAATATCCAAACATAACCCCTCGGAGCGACTTCGTTTCCAAACCAAAGCTCTATTTTCTTGGGATCTCTCATTTTTAAGTTGCACATCTCATACTGAAATCCAGAGTCTATGTTGATCAGTTTGTTCGTTGTATTCAAGCCAGCCTTTCTCGCCACAGTGGACTCAACACCATCCGCAGCAACGACGACCTTAGCCTCAATGTTATAAATCTCACCCTCAAACTTGGCGATTACACCACTCACAAAGTCATTCTTCTTGATTACATCCACGACCTCTGTTTTTGCCTGGACATGGGCACCAGCCTTAGCTGCTTGGGCAGCCAGCCACTTGTCAAATATCTTTCTCTCCATTATGGCTCCGGCATCTTCTCCAAAATCTATCAAAACTTCCTTCCCGTTTGGTGCATATATTATGGCACCGTTTACCATCTGGGCAATACATTTTCTCGGGATCTTACCCATCTTCTCCTTTATCATTTTCAAAGATCCTATGGATAACCCTTCAGCACATCTCTTTTCTGAACCAATGGAAGGCCTCTTTTCAAGTAGCAACACGTCCAAACCCTTCTCAGCTAAAGTCCTTGCAGCAGAGGAACCTCCCGGACCTCCGCCCACGACAACAACATCATATCTATCCTTCAGCATCATAACACCTCTAAAATATTTATCATTTAAAAACTTTTATAGAACCTAACATTTATCTTTTTCCCTTTCAAATCGAGTACCACAAACTCGCCCTTCTTCCCGTAGCCTGAATTCACAACCAACGTCTTACCAACCCTTATTTTACCCTGGTTTTCGTGCATATGCCCACAGACGTTCAAAAGAGGTTGATACCTCTCTATAACTTTTCTTAAAAACTCATCACCATAGTGCTTCCCATAGCCAGGTATTTTAGGATCGTTGACCCTGTCCAACTTGGTATTGTAGGGCGGTCTGTGTGACATCAGTATCGTCTTGTCCAAATCAACCTTTTTGAAGATCTTTTTTATTTTCTTTCTCAATCGCTTCCTCGTCGATATCACACCTTTTGTCCTTTTCTTCTTTAACATTATGAATTCTCTGTCAACGAGTCCGACGAAATAAAAGCCTTCAAAACTTTCAGAAACAAGATCTATGAATTTGACGTTCTTGAGGTCGTAAACGGTGAACTTCTTACTTTTTTTTCTCTTCCTCTTGAAAGCATCAACTATATCCCCGTTGCCGTAGACCACGAAAACCGGTTTTCCTATCCTATCCAAATACTTCAATACGTTTATGCCGGACATCTTATCCTTTTTTTCGCACTCTTTGTACCTTTTTGCACCTACTATTTCTTTAAGTCCCTCAGATTTTACACCACCGTATTTTGTCCTTTTCAGCTCGTAGAAGTGCTTCCAATACTGCCTTTTTAGACAAAACCCATAAAAATCTCCTGGAGAAAGTATTAAATCCACCTTGTTCTTTTTGACAAAAGTCTTCAATCCCCAAGGCATGGTACCGTGAAAATCTCCCATGGCAAGAATTCTCATAAACTAAATTTGCTTCAATTAAATAAAAAATTAAAAAGAAAAAGAGTTAAAACGCTCCATCTTCTATCATTTCTTTTATATATTGTGTAATTGACTTACCTTCTCCCCTTATTTTTCTACCTTCTTCTATTATCCCTTCTTCGATTTCCATTTTATTCACCCCATGTTACTATAATATAGTGGTAACTACTATATAAAGTTAACTGTTGCTAAAAAATGGAGAAAACAACAAAAAAACAAGTAGTTTCATCTCTCAACTTTTATCGCGCCGACCGGACAAACCTTTTCACATACCCCACAGAAAATACACTTCTTGAGATCGTTAACTATTCCCTCATCCTTCAGCTCCAGAGACATGACAGGACAAACTCCGACACATGCACCACATTTTATACATTTTTCCCTATCGATCTTCCATTTCATCAAAATCCACCAGCACTTCAATATATCTTATGAACTTATTTAAATTTATTAATTACAATAAAAATTGTTTTTTTTAAAAAAGCAAAAACCGAAAAAATCATCAAATACGAAACAGTGATTAAGGGACCAATCTATTTCTGTCCCTCGGGTAGAGACATGCCTCTCTTATGTTCTTGAGACCACAGATGACCATCGTCAACCTTTCCAAACCAATACTCCAACCCGCGTGAGGAGGAATACCGTATTTGAGGGAATCGAGGAAAAACTTAAAATCTTCTGGGTTGAGCCCTTTGGATCTCAACTGATTTTCCAAGACATTTGCCAAGTGAACCCGCTGTCCACCTGAAGAAATTTCAATGCCGCCATAATCAACATCAAATCCATTACTCAGTCTATCGTCTTTTGGCATTATGTAAAACGGCTTCAAGGAGATCGGCCACGAATGGATCATTATCAGGGTGTTTTTTCCGTAGATCTCTGCGAGCTTTTTTTCGGCCTCAGGATCGATATCTTCACCGAAGGTTATGTCGAATCCCTCTCCCTGAAGGACGTTCACAACTTCTTCATAGCTCAAATACTTAGCATCAGGTACTTTCAAATCTGGATTGAGCACCTTGATTTCATCAGGGTATTTCTCCAAGACATTTTTTACTATGTACTTGACAACGTCTTCCAAATATTTTAAAATTGAGAACTGGTCCTCAAAGGCAGCTTCGATGTCCATTTGCCTTATTTCGTTCAAGTGTTTTGTAGTATCGTGCTTCTCTGCTCTCCAAACCGGTACTATGGAGAAAACCCTTTCCAAGTTTGTTCCAGTCATCAATTCCTTGTAAAGTTCGGGACTCTGTGCAAGATAAGCATCCCTTTCGAAGTATTTCACTGTGAAAAGTTCGGCACCACCCTCGGGTGCAGCTTCAATTATTTCGGGTGGCCAAAACTCTGTGAAGCCTTTGTTTCTAAAGAATTCACGGAATGATCTCGTTATTTCGGACTGTATCTTGAATATTGAGGATATCCTAACATTTCTTAGGTCCAAGAACCTCCAATCATACCTCTTGTCTGGAGTCGTGTTCACCTTCCCAGTGAAATCTATGGGCAACGGAACCTCGGCCTTGTTCAATACCTCAATTTTCTCTGGAACGATCTCAAAGCCGTTTGGCGCTTCTTCATTCAATTTGACAGATCCCTCAACTGAGATGACACTCTCCTTGGTCAAATCCTTTATCAAATTTATTAAACTCTCATCGACCTCGCCTTTTTTTACCAATATCTGAGCCTTACCCTTCATGTCTCGGAGAACAACAAAATTTAACTTCCCAAGAAGCCTTATCTCCTCCACCCAACCGGCTAACTTCACCGAAACTCCATTCTCTCTCGGAACTTCAGTGGTGTAAATTCTTTCCATCAGGATCACCAGAGATTATAGGAAAATATCCAAAACACTAACCATAGTAAGAAGTACAAAATCCCACCGTTCTTCAACCACCAACTTGGCTTTTCATTGTAAACTTTTTCTAAAATCTTTCCAACGATCAACATGACAAAAAACGCAACCAAGAACGCAATCTTTCCACTGTTGATTAGAACAGAGACAAATCCCATCAAAATTCCTAAAATCACGAATATTGTAAAACTGACATTTTCCGGTTTCATAACCTAATTATTTAAATAAGGATTTAAATATATTTCAATATATGAAAAAATCTTCCGAAATAATTCTAATATTGGTCATAGGAGTTCTAATTCTCTCGGAAATATCGATCGCAGCACAGGTGGCAAAACTAAGGGTATGGGTGTTGGGAGACGTCGGGGTAGCACTGGATGCTCCCAGCACAATAGTTGTTCCCTTGGGAGGCAAGAACGGTACCATAATCACTGTAAAAAATGTTGGAAATGTTGACGACATAATAAAGCTTGAGGGAAGTCTTGATCCGAGGACAGATTGGATAAAATTTTCCTTCAGATGCACGCAAACTGTCGGTCAATGCGATGATTATCCAAGCAGCAAACTTCATACGGTCAAGAACATGAAAATAACACCGCAAACCAGAGAAACTCAGATTTACCTTGAGGTTGAAGGATACAAGAAAGGTGTCTCAACCGACGTGGACATATGGGGATATTCCATGACTAAATACAAGAAAGATGACCTGAAGAAGATCAAGATAATAGTCAAGGGAACTGGTCAAGGTGGTGTTAGAGAGTTACCTGGGTTATCGATCCTTTCACTTCCCCTCCTTCTCTTCATCTCCGGATTTACTTTTTACAAGAAAGTTGCTTAAATTTTTCTGGGATTTTTCTCCTTTCAGTCTCTGGGAAGTAGTCCAAGACTTTCTGACGAACTCCGGATAACCTTTGTACTTATCTAACACCCTTTTCAGAAATTTTATAGTTCTCTCATCTGAGGGATAACCGACACCAATTTCCTCCCCAAGACGCTCCTCAAGGGATTTTATCGCCCTATCCCTAACAACCTTTGCCAATATGCTCGCCGCCGAAACAACGGGATATTTCTTATCGGCATAGTTTTCGGCGATTATCTCGACCTCCAAATCCTTCAACTTCCCCAAGATCTCGTTTTTTATCTTCTCGGTGTTCACTTCGGGAGAATCAATTATGGCTACATCAGGTCTCAGCGTTTTTATTATATCAGCCATGTAATCCATCTCTATACGGTTGAGGTTCCGAGTCTCCCTGAGCTCGTCTATTTTATTCGCCGAAATTCTTATGACCACAAAATCCAAGGCAAGCCTCTTTATCTCGTTTTCCAGATACTCTCTCTTCTTCGGCGTGAGCTCCTTGCTGTCCCGGACTTCGAGAGCTTTCAATTTTGGTATGTCCTTTTCGTAGAACATTGCACCGGCTATCACCAGTGGACCAACGACAGCGCCGCGACCAGCCTCATCAATACCAAGAATTTTTTTCATATTAATCAATGGTACGAGTGTATTTTAATAAATAATCATTAAATTGGAAAATTATATGAAGAACAAACATCTTTTTTATATACCTTGAATTTATTTTATTTTTATTATGATTCAATTTATCAAGCCAACCAAGGGAAAAATTATCTTATTCATCGTTGTTCTTATTTATCATTCATTCCATACACAGTAAGTAATGCGCTTTGGTGTTATGCCACAATAATAGGGTTTCCTTTTTCATTTTACAATTCTGGAATGTCTGGTGTGGAATGCCCAACCCAACACCCTCTTATAGTTTGGTTGGCTTGGCTATG
>JAGHBM010000076.1 GCA_021160955.1 Candidatus Aenigmatarchaeota archaeon | reverse complement strand
TGAAGTAGAACAGCTAACGTTTCGGAATTTAGATGTGCCAAAGAGAACAGAAAATAGAACGATATACGAATGGGTAAAGAGTAACAGGTTGGATGATAGAGAAGTTAGAAAAATAGAAAGATACTTTAAGAGGAACGCGAACAAGCTTTATGAATTCTCCTTTGGTGCAAGAATTTACGACTTCGAGGGACAGAACGTATGCTTATCAAACTGTCTGACAATGCAATCAAAAGAAAAAGTTCGTCAGCTGATATTTTTCCCCGATGGACATGTGAGATACAGCTGGGAATATGAGGGGGCGATATTGTTGTGAAGCTTCCAAAAATAGATTGTAAAAGAACAAAGGAATTAATAGAAGACTTCATTCGAAACGAGTTGAAAAATAAAAAAGCAATAATTGGATTGAGCGGCGGTGTGGATTCATCGGTTGTTCTGAAATTATGTGAAGAATCAATTGGAAATGAAAATATACTTGGACTGATCCTTCCATCGAGTGATACACCAAAAAATGACATTGAAGACGCAATTGAATTGACAAGGAGTCTGAATGTTGAATACATAGTAAAGAACATTGACGGTATCCTCAACTCATTCTCCAAAGAGATTGAATTTCTTGACGACAACAAATTAACGAGAGGTAACACGTCGTCAAGAATTAGAATGAGTATACTATATGCATATTCAAACGAATTGAATGGAATTGTGATAGGTACAACGAATAAATCCGAGTGGCTAACGGGATACTTCACTAAATATGGTGATGGTGGTGTGGACATGGAACCTATAATCGAATTATACAAGACTCATGTAAAAGAATTGGCAAATCACATAAAAATTCCCAAAAGAATAATATCAAAAAAACCGAGCGCTGGTCTATGGAAAGGACAGACCGATGAAGAAGAACTTGGCATGGATTATGAGACCTTAGACAAGATTCTCTATTCGTTGGAAAATGGATTAGATCTCAAAGAATTCGAGTTCGACAAGGTTAAAAAGGTTAAGAGCTTAATTTCTAATGCATCCCATAAAAGAGTTCCTCCCAAATGCGGAGGTGTTATCTATGCCGAGGAATAAAACATTTCAGATTGTGGGCAAACTGTACAATGGAGAATTTGAAAGAAAATACATTGAACCAATTAAGAAAAAATTATTTGAAAGCGGTTTAGAATTGGATGAAGAAGATCCGACAGTGGTTATAACCATCGGTGGTGACGGTACGTTACTCAGGGCTGCAAGAAAATACCCTAAAAGTGAATTACTTGGCATAAGAGCAGAAAGCAAAGGATCTTACTCAAATGTGGACTTTGAAGAATATGAAGAAGCAATAGATAGGATCATATCTGAAGATTATTCGATTTTAAAGCTTCCAAAAGTAGAACTAACATACAAAGACAAGAGATTGGAAGGAACTAATGAAGTTTACTTCTTCAGAGATGTTGAAAAGTTTCCCGGTGCCGATAGATTTAGAGTCTACAGAAACGGAGAAGACTTGTACTCCGATATTGTATATGCTGATGGTTGTCTCTTGGCAACTCCTTCCGGATCAACTGCTTACAGTTGGAGCTATGGAGGACCTATAATAGAAGAAGGTCTCGTGCTCACACCAATGGCAGGTTGTCTTCTACATAAAACGAAGAAGGTCGGGAAAAGAACTGTAGCAGAGCATGCGGATCCGATCATCGTTGATTACGATGATGAAATAACCATAGAAATAGAGAGAGACGCACCAAATATTTTGTGTGCAGATAATGAAATGATAACGGGCATTTATTTTGAAAAAGGCGACGAAATAAAATTAAAAAAATCAGATTCTTATGTGAAGTTGATAAAATTGAAAGAATTTGATTAAGTTTTTTAAATATCGCCAACAAAATCTTCCATATGAAGGCAACAATCACAATAATTCTTATATGTGTCGCAATATTCATGTTCATGTCAACTCTTTCTCCAATGGAACAAAAACATATGTTCGACAACTACGCGTTCTCCGGAAGGAACTTAATGGAAGGAAAAGTCTGGGTTCTAATAACTTCGCTGTTTCTTCATGGAAACTTGACACACTTATTATTCAACATGGCAGCGCTGTTCTTTTTTGGAAGGGCACTTGAGAGGGACATAGATCCCACGAAATTCTTTCTCGTATTTTTTGCAGGAGGGATCGTTGGCAACCTCGTATCTCTCCTATTCTATCCTCCTTCAGAACTATTCGTCGGTGCCTCCGGAGCAATATTCGCCATAGTGGGAATGGTCATGCTGGCAGATCCGTTTGAGTTTACATTCTATCCATACTTGGTTCCAGTACCGATAGGCCTAGTAGGAGTGGTATATTCCATCTACACCATAACGGCATTCCTTTTCGGTGGAGATCCAGAAGTAGCGTACACTGCCCACCTTGGAGGGCTTGCGGTTGGAATACTGTTCGGACTTAGAAAAGCGACGTTGAAAGGTATAATATCCATCGTACTTCTCTTTGCAATACTTCTTGCACTGCCAATGTTGTTCAACGTTTTGGGTATGTTGGACTATTCAAGACTTTTGGGTTCGGTATAAACACAAGTATAAATACTTTTCGTTACTAAATAGTAATGGGTGTGATACTATGACGTTTAACATAAGAAAATTCTATATTGGAAGTAAAGAAGAACCAACAGGTTTGGAAGTCTTAGAGCTAATGAAAAGATTCCTTGATGATGAAATACCTGATGAAGACCTTGAAGAGATCGGTATGATATATAAAGGTCAGTGGATGATCCGTTTACGAGAAGATGAAAGAGAGATTTTTATAGGTGAAACTCCTCCAGATGATATCATAATACCACCATCAACGAAAGAACTCAAACCAAGACCGATCAATCCGAAAACACATTTTACTTTTTCGGAAATAAAAAGAATTGGCGAAAAATACGGCGGGAAGGGAAAAATAATGAGCAGGGTGTGGCCACCATCAGATTCGATGTATTCTTCAAAAGAAAGAGAAAAATGGAAGAAATTCAACGAAGAAATTGAAGTAGAAGTTGACATCGGTAAATTCTCAAACGAAGAGACAAGAAAAATCACCGTAGAAAAATATCATCAATCCTTGAAAAAGATGGGAAGTATATCCCATGACATCATTTATAACTTTGACTTCGGGACCTTAAGGTGTGGAATCATAATGCCCATAGACCGTGACCTCATAGATACTGATCTACTGACGCCAATAATCAGGGCAAGGAAATACACGGAATCATTTGAAGGAGTGCTGAAAGATCTAAATGTGATTGAAAAGTAATATGTTAAAAGAAAAGATGTATCATTTTATGTTTTAAGATGGGCCACGATATCCCAATGTCTAAATTTGCCATATCTCTTATCAAAAGTTCCTTTCTGTTTCATTTATCTCCAGAATTGAAAAATTCTCCAAGAAAAACGATACTCACTAAAAATAATCCCATGTAGAATATAGTATAAATATTCTCAAGAATCTATTCTTTTTATGATTGAGGATTTAATTCAAAGGATCAAAGAAAAAAATCCGAAGAGAGTTCTTATACAGATTCCCGAAGGACTCAAAACGAGGGCAAAGGAAATTGAAGGACTCCTTAATGAAGAAGGCATAGAATGCATAGTGTCTTTGGATCCATGTTATGGTGCTTGTGACTTGAGAGATCACGAAGCCAAGAGACTTGGATGTAATCTGCTCGTCCATGTCGGACACTCCGATTTTGGACTCAAAACTGAAATACCGGTTCTGTACTACGAGTGGAAAATAGAATTTGATCCTTCAAGTGTCTTGAAAGAGAACTTAGATAAATTGGAAAATTTCAAAAACATAGGACTTGTCTCCACAATAAACTACTTGGATTCTTTGGAAACTGCAAAAGAATTCTTAGAATCTCATGGAAAGAGTTGTCTGATTGGTGGACAGATCCTTGGATGCAACGTAATGAACGCAAAGAAGATAGAGAAAGAAGTTGATGTATTTCTTTACATTGGATCTGGAAAATTTCATCCCGTTGGATTGGCACTGGAAACGGATAAACCTGTGTACATGTTGGATGTTGAAAGAAAAATCATAGAAAAAGTGGATGTTGAATTGTTCCTCAAGCAAAGATACGTTGCACAGGAGCTGGCCAGAAGATCCAATAGCTTTGGTATACTGGTATCAACCAAGCCGGGGCAGATGAGAATAAAAACAGCGATTGAAATCAAGAAAAAGATAACATCCATGGGCAAAGAAGCATACATCTTCTCAATGGACGAGATAACACCTGAAAAGCTTCTCGGTATAGATGTCGATTGCTACATTAATACGGCATGCCCTAGAATAGCAATTGATAACAGAACCACCTTCGGAAAACCCATCTTAAATCCAGACGAAGTCAATGAAATCTTGAATAAATGATGTCCGAAACCTTTTTATTGTTTGGTTGTAAAATATTTTTTACTTATGTTTATGAATCACTTAGGTGTAGGGGTGATGACGATGGATGAAAACGAGATAATTAAGTTCTTGTCACAGATTGCTGAGGATAGAACAGTTCCAAGAAACATCAGAAAAGGATGTAAAGAATGTATCGAAACCCTTAAAGATGAATCTGAAGACATGAGCATAAGAATAAATGCGTGTATCTCCATTCTTGATGAACTCTCAAATGATCCAAACATACCTTCGTACACGAGAACCCAAGTATGGAATATCGTATCCATGTTAGAAGCTTTGCAGCACAACTTGTCCTGAAAATTTTAAATACTTGGCACTCAAAAAATAAACAGAGGTGAAATATAATGGTGATTTCAAAAAAGATTTTCGGCGGTAAAGAAGAATTTGAAGAAGATGACTTCATTGAAATTGAACACGAAGGAACTCCAAACATCGATGCAATACCCATAAAAATTGCCCAGATAAACGACTACGGTGATGTAGACAACGTTCAAAGATTACTCAGAGAAGGAAACATAGTGTTCGCAAAAATAAAAACTCTCAAGGAGAAGGACATATCCGAATTGAAGAGAGCAATAGAAAGAATAAGAAAAACTGTGATAGCAATCGGCGGAGACATAGCGGGTGTTGATGAGAATTACATCGTAGCCACACCAAGTTTTGCCAGAGTAGATAGGGGCTCGGAATAGGTGAAACTCATGTGCAGGTACGCGAGAGAATCCCTTGAAATAATTCAGACTAGGGGTGGCCTTGGAACTGCAAAGAGAAAGATTCTGGAACTTTCTGAGTACTGTAAGCTTTGTGAAGAGAAACCAAGATCATGTGGAGAATTTCAGTCAGTGATAGAAGAGTACTTGGACAATTTCTTTAGAAATTAAAAAACAATTTTTTTAATACATTCTTTTCATTTCAATCTTATTATCTCCAGGTTCTTTGGTACAACTGTTTCAACTTTTAAAAGCTTATGTAGTGTCTTGGCAAGGTCGATGGATCTGCTCTCTTCACCATGATTGATGAGTATCTTTCTGGGTTTATCCGAGAGTCTGTAAACATAATTTATCAGTTGGTTCCTATCAGAGTGACCACTTAGACCTTCAATTGTTTCTACCCTCATCTTTATGGGTAATGCCGTTCTCTTGCCGTTCTCTCCAACTATTGGTATCTCTTTCCAACCCTTCTGTATCTTTCTTCCGAGAGTACCTTCAGCTTGATAACCAACAAAGATTATCATATTCCTTGGATCCTCTGCAAATGCCTTGAGGTATTCTATTGCAGGACCACCAACCAACATACCCGAAGTGGCAATTACAACACACGGTTGAGTACTCTCTATGACTTCTTTTCTCTCCTGTGCAGAACCAACCCTCTTGAACATTGGATTGGTGAAAGGATTATCCTTTTCATGAAGTATCTTGCGTTGAAGGTTTCTGTTCAAGTACTCCGGATAAGTTGTGTGAATGGCAGTAGCATCCCATAACATACCTTCCAGATAAACGGGATACTTCATCTCCTCCATATCAGCAAGTATGCACATAACTTCCTGTGCCCTTCCAACAGCGAAGGATGGTATTAGAACTTTTCCACCGTTGTTGAGGGTTTCCATTATGAGTTTTTTGAGTTTTTCCTCCGCTTCGTCCCTCCTTGGTTGTATGCATTCCTCGCTACTACATCCGTAAGTACTTTCCATTAAGAGCGTCTCTACCCTCTGGAACTTTGTGAAAGTTGGCTCGAATAATCTCGACCTCTCAAAGTTGAAATCGCCCGTATAAACAAAGTTATGTAGACCTTCACCGAGATGAACGTGAACTTGACTACTCCCGAGAATATGTCCAGCATTTTGAAAAGTTATTCTCATGTCCGGAGTTATGTCACTGACCTCATCATAATCAAGGATTATGGAGTGCTTTACAGCATTCTCGATATCCTTTTTTGAGTAAGGAGATTTCAGTCCCTCTCTCTGAGAGATGTCTATGTAATCCATTGACAAGAGGACAAAGAGGTCCCTTGTAGGCGCAGTGGAATACAGTGGACCATCGTACCCATATTTGTAGAGATAAGGAATGAATCCACAGTGATCTAAGTGAGCATGTGAAAGAACTATTGCATCTATCTTACTTATGTCAACTTCTGGAGCATTTATATAAGGGAATTCATCACCAGTGGGTTTTATACCACAATCCAAGAGAACGTTGCTTTCCGGTGTTTGAAGGAGTATGCAGGACCTACCAACTTCTCTCGCTGAACCCAAAAATCCTACTCTTATCCATTCGATCTCTTTTTTCTCGGTGGAATGTATCTTTTCACCAAGTTTATTCAAGAATTTCTTTCTGAACTCCGACTCCTTGAATATGATCCTCCTTATAGTTTTTACAACATCAGATTTTATTGCAGGTGCCCTTTTAACAACGGGTGCCCAGAGAGTTTCTTTTTTTATCTTCTTCAATGTCTCTCCATTTTTACCTATTACCAGCCCGGGTTTCTTTGCCTCTATGGTCAACCTACTGAAAGCAGGCTCAAAAGTTATTTCATCTATCTCAGCTTCCTTCGGAACAATTTCCCTTATTATTTTTTCCACTTCTTCCATATCCTTTGTAATCGATGCATCGGGTCTGATGGCGATCCTTTTCTTAAGTTTGGACACCAACTCTCTAACTGGTGCATCATGATTGATGAAAAAATCTTTATTTTTGACGTATACTACTATCTCTGATCCTTCAAAACAAATTTCAGTTATATCTGCATCTTTAGGTAAACCTTCGATTACCTCGTCTTTTATTTTCAAATACATCACCTTTTTGTTCAATTAAATACATTTCCATTTTTTGTGAGTTAGATTCACAAAAGCCAAGCAGCCCTCTTAAGAGAAGCCGGCATTTTAATTAGAATTATTTTTGTTTTTTCATTCACCGAAGGATTTTATATCTTCCGGGGACAATTCCCTATATCCATTCTTATTTATGACTGCAACCGCTACTGATTCTCCCGATCCTATATCCCTTCTCATGGCAGCCTTAACTGCTTTAATCGCAAGTTTTACGGCATCTTTCTCTCCCATGTTCTCTTTGTATCCATCCTCCAACACACCGTAAGCCATAGGAGAACCGCTTCCCGTCGAGTAAAATTTATCTCCATCGGTTACCCCACCTATCGGATCTAAAGAAAATATGCTCGGTCCGTTTTCATCGTATCCTCCAATCAAAAACTGCCCCATGTAGGGGAAGTACTTGTTCTCTTGGAGTATGTTGGCGAGGAGAATTGAAAGTGCCCTAACACTTATTTTTTTGTTCTTGTTGAACTTGTATATACTCGATTCGGCCTTCAAGTATCTAACAATTGTCTGAACATCACCGACGCTCCCAGCAGTTGTAATGGCTATCCTTTCATCTATTGGATATATCTTTCTGGCTTTTTTACTCTCGATTAGATATCCTATAGTTGCCCTCCTTTCCGATGCCAAGACAACTCCATCCTTGTATATCAGGCCTACCGTAGTCGTTCCGGTTTCCTTTACGTTTTTGTCCATTGTGTTTACACCATTTATCTGTTTTAAATGTTGGAGAAATATATTCAAATTGATTTCAGAATAAAATAAAACTTTAACATATTTAAAGCTTTCTGTATGAATATCTTTTTATTTCACATTACACCAAGTTTTTATCAAAATATTTATCAAGGAATTTTCTGAATTCTCCATACATCTTGACATACCTCGATACTCCGATTCCGTCCACCACTTCCACCTTTTCGACTATTTCCTTTGCCATGTTTCTGGGTACACCCTCCTCCACAAGAACATCGTATTCTTTGTTTAGAAAGTCTTTCAACAAATCCGTTGCAATCATGTATCTTCTTGGATACTCTGAAACCCATTTGTTGTCATAAACGAAAATTTTATAGTTTTCATACCTCTTCAAAAAACCCTTGGTTCCATCGACATCAAATATTGAAGGTCCCTCTCTTCTCTTTATCTTTGGTAGCTTCTTTGAAAACAACTCAAAAACTATGATGCACTTTATACCATCGCTCCAAGAATCACTTCTGAGAATCTGGAAGTCTTCATCCCTCAAGATGTTTACCAATCTCTTTTCGAGTTTTCTCAATTGTGGCCACAACACATCTTGGTGCACAACAGGCGCCCTGAACTTGACAAATATGAAATCGGTTCCACGATCTTTCATTTTATCTTCGATTTCTTCCGGATCGGGAGGTTCTTTTTTCTCTCCAAAGAAAAAGTCAATAGAAGGTTTCTCGAGAAATTCCTTTGATTTTTTGATGAAAATAAAAAAGTTCTCTGCTGAAAGGACTGAAGCAACATTTCTGTTTTTATCCACTGGATCTATCATAACCATGGGATCGTTGGGGAATTTCTTCCTAACTTCTTCAATATCATCATAATAACCTTCCAAATCGAACACGATCCCAGCATTCCAATTTCTGGCATTATCCAAAAGATTTAGAAATGTGCCATACTTTATTATCAGGAGTTCACACAGATATCCGGAAAATCCCTCGGTCTTGAGATCTGAACCGTAAACTCCTATTCCTTTGAGAAATTTCTTCAACAGTCTCACTTCGTTTACAACTTCTGGATCGAGATGACTCTTAACGTATCTCACATGATAAGGAGTTCTATCGACAGCACTCTTTATTTTTCCAGAATCTTTAACATCATATGCGGGGACTATCTCTATTCTATGATCTTTGTAAAATCCCCTGACATATGGATGCTCTGCATATGCGATTTCCCACCTGCCTCCCAAGTCTTCTATTATTTCTTTTCCTATTGCAATTCCATGCTTTTCAAGGTATTCCCTCTTGACGTTCGGACTGAAAAGAAGGAAGAAGTCTATGTCTTTGTCTCCAGCCAACCACGTGTCCTTTGCAACACTGCCACAAAACATGGGTTCAACAGCGAATCCCTTCGCAACCCTGTTGAAACTTCTTGTAATATCGTTGCATATGGCCTCGGTTTCCTTTCTCTCTTCTGGGGATGGAACGATCCTCTTCAAGACTTGATTTATCACAGAATGAACTTCATCCATATTAGAAAAATGTCCGTGGGAATATAAGTAATTTTTATTTTAATCTCAAATCTGATTATATGCATCTTATACGACGTATTTTGTTTCTGTGAAAATACAAAGAAAAATGTAAAGGGATGTCAAATTCAACGAAATACTTAAATCAGTTAAGGTTACTCTTTCCTACAGAGCATCAAATATCTATCTTTCCCAGGAATAATTTTTTCTATTTCAAATTTATCAAGAAATCTATTTTTAAAATAATCTAAAGTATATGGGTCTGGATTCGTCTCTATTAACCTTACTTCATTTTCGTTGGAAATAAGCACTCTTCCATGTGATTTTAAAACAGAATACATGCTCTCTATCACATTTTTAACTCTTTCATCATAAGTACTCAAAACTTCTTCCCGATATTTCATTTTTTCTTCGTAATTCTTCCCCTCTAAATATCCCAAATCCAATTGTCCAAAAAGACCGAAGGCCAGAATTAGGTCGGTTGACTCTTCGGATATTGTATCTGATAGGCTCTTAGCATCTCCTTTTTTCAAATCTAATCGATCTATTAAATCTTTGATTTTATCATACTCTTCTAAGTAAAAGTGAACAAACGTTATATATGAATCCTCTATAAAAGGTATTATCTCTTTTTTTAGAGCGTCATCAAAACTCCAGCCTACCATATCATAATAGTCATCTTCACGAAAGTTATTCCGTTCACGTCTAAAGAAATGATAAACAGCTTCTTTAACTCGTTGATTAGTGATGGAAAATTTGCGTAAAAGCTTTCCCGCATAAAAAGTTCTTAATCTGTCTATCGCTCTGCCTTTATCAACTCCTACTAAGTTTGGTGCTATCGATTTTTTATATAGCCACCTTTCCAATGCATATTCTTCGTCTCCTGGTGAAGTTACACCAATTTCAACAATGCTTCTTTCTTCATATCCTCTAAGATATTTTTCGATAATTGATTCATGATTTTTTTCTATGAACAATGCAATTTTACCTATTTTGTTAATTTTTTCAATTTCAGGTGGCAAGAGCTTCTTTTTTTTGATAATTCCACTTCTCATAATGTAAAAGTAAATTTTAACATTTATAAAGGTTACTAC
>JAGHBM010000062.1 GCA_021160955.1 Candidatus Aenigmatarchaeota archaeon | reverse complement strand
AGATTGACCTCTACGAGGGAATTCAAAGATTTAAACCACTAGAAGAGAGACTCTTCAAGAATGTGAGGATAAGGTTCAGATACGAGAAAAATCACCCTATTGATGATAGGGTTGATCTCTCAGAAGAAGATATAATAAATATCTGTAAAAAACTGGACTATTGGTCTAAAAATCTCGCAGATGTGGACAGCTCATGCGAGCCTGCGTTAATTCTTGGTGAAGACTATCAAGCAGTTGGAATAATCAGAAAGAACCACTGTGAAGAAAACTACATGTTCATAAGACTCAGAGAAGATTTTGATGACGAGCGAACTGTTAGACTGCTTAAAAAGAGTAAAGAAGTGTCGGAAAGATGATCACTGGTGGAAGTAATGTTCAAGAAAACAAGTCGAAACATCGTTGCAAACGTTAGAATTAAAATTGACTCTGAAGATCCTAAATGGAGAAAACTTCTTAAAAAATTAGAGGGGATTTATCCAGTTGAGAAAAGAGATGATAGATATGTTGTTCTCTTTGACGAAGATCCAAGAGAAGACCTTCCAAGAGTTGAAGCCATTGTAGATGACTCATTTCCAAATTTGGAATATGTTTTAGGAGTCAACAAGATGTATGTAACTTCACCATTTACAGTTCCCTTTGAAACCGATTACTCTCCGAATGGACATGCTCACGTGACTGAATCAGGTATACTTCCAAGGAGCACAATACTAAAATTTCCTCCAATTTCAAGAGACTACGTAGAAGAAATGAGAGAGAAATCTAAAAAGTGGATTGACAGACTTGACAAGTTCGCCGAGAAGTTTGGGGGTGATTGAAATCCCAGAGGAATATCCAATAAAAAATATTAGGTTTACAAAGCCTTTTTATCCTCCAGATGAAGGACTTAAGCAAGTCGATGAAAAAGAATTTTACAAAAAGAGTGTAGAATATTGGGAATCAGAAATGAAGGATGATCTCATAAAAGTAGGGATATGTTCTATCAGCGGTCCGATTGGAATTGCAGGACTGAAATACAATTGGATCACCCATAAAGATCCGGCATTGGATTTGTCTATCGGTCTGGGATACTACCTGTTTTTAATATGGTCTGCATTTTTGCCATTTAAAATACGAGATGCCTACAGATCATACAAGAAGTACAAGATGTATAGTGACTTACTTGAAAATGAATAAAAATTGAAACAAATATTTTCCTTTGGTCTTGTTTTCTTTTATTTAAAAATGAGAAAATTTAAACATCTATTGATTAAATAGAAATTGGTGTCACAAATGGTACTGGAAAAGCTTGGTGAAGCGTTGAAGAATACGTTGAGGAAGTTGGCCGGAAAGGGATTTGTAGACAAGGAAGTATTGGAAGAAGTGACAAGAGATATTCAACGTGCATTGCTTCAGTCGGATGTCAACGTCAAATTAGTTTTTGAACTTACCAATAAGATAAAGAAAAGAGCCCTTGAAGAGAAACCTCCCAAAGGTCTTACACAAAGAGAACACATAATAAATGTAGTTTATGAAGAGCTTGTGAACTTCCTTGGAGGAAAAGCTTCTATCGTTGTCAAACCATCTAAAATACTCCTAATGGGATTGTTCGGATCTGGAAAGACTACGACCGCAGGAAAGCTTGCGCTCTTTTACAAAAAGAAGGGATTGAAACCATGTTTAATTGCATGCGATACCTTCAGACCAGCTGCATATGAACAGCTCCAACAAATAGGAGAGCAAATAGGTGTTCCTGTATTTGGAGATCCCAATGAATCTAACTCTTCAAAAGTTTTGGAAGATTCCCTCAAAAAGGCCAGAGAATATGATGTCATAATAGTAGATTCTTCTGGGAGGGATGCCCTGAACGAAGAGATGATAGATGAAATAAAGAGCCTGAACAGAATTCTTGAACCTGATGAAAAACTTTTGGTTGTCCCAGCAGATTTGGGTCAACAAGCTGAGAGACAGGCAAAGAGATTTCAAGAAGTACTTGGAATTACGGGTGTGATAATCACAAAGATGGACGGAACGGCAAAGGGAGGAGGTGCATTGAGTTCTTGTGCAGCAACCGGTGCAAAGGTCAAATTCATTGGTACCGGAGAAAAAATGGATGCGCTGGAGTTATTTGATCCGGAAAGGTTCATATCACGGCTAATAGGGTTCGGAGACCTTAAGACACTTTTGGAAAAGGCAAAGGAAGTTGGTGCCGAAGAAACTGCAAAGAAAATAATATCTGGAAAATATACGCTTGAAGAATTTTACGAACAGATAGAAAAGATTCAGGGCATGGGTTCGTTCTCACAGATATTGAGCATGATACCAGGCCTCTCGTCTCTAAAAGGAAGGCTTCCAAAGGATTACATGAATTTGCAGGAAGAAAAACTGAAAAAATTTAAGTACATAATGGATTCAATGACTCCCGAAGAAAAAAGAAATCCAGACATAATAAACAGCTCAAGAATCAAAAGAATAGCCAACGGATCGGGTTGTGAAGAATCTGAAGTGAGAGAGCTTTTGAAGCTCTACAAGCAAAGCAAAAAGGCCATGAAAATGATCAAGCCTGGAAAGAGAGGATTAAGTGGGCTACTAAAACAGTTCAAGATATGAGAGTGAATGTTCATTTCTTTTCTTCTTTTTCTATTTTCTTTTGGAAGAATGCCGTACCAAGGGTGGATATAACAACTGTGGTTATTATTACGGTAAACACTAT
>JAGHBM010000002.1 GCA_021160955.1 Candidatus Aenigmatarchaeota archaeon | reverse complement strand
TTGAGTGGCAGGATAGTGGAAACTGAAGCCTACTTTGGAAGCGATGATCCAGCATCGAGGGCATACAGAAAAAACATCGATAATGCCGGAATGTCTTTGCAAATGTTCAAGAAGCCAGGTACAACTTTCGTCTATATGGTTCATGCGAATTGGCTGTTAAACGTAGTTGCGAGGGATAAAAGGAGTGATGCCGGTGCCGTTCTTATAAGGGCGGTAGAGCCTTTGGAAGGAATTGATGTTATGTTTGCCAATAGAAGAAAGAGGAACAAAAATATAGGTAAAGTAGAGGAACTATGCTCTGGCCCTGGAAAACTTACACAGGCTTTTGGAATAGACAAGTCTCACTCAGGGCTCGATATTCTTGGAAACAAAATCTGGATAGAGAAAGGAGAGAGGGGATTTGAGATTGGTACATCACATCGGATAGGGGTGTCAAGAGACCTTCCTGAGAAGTTGAGATTTTTCATAAAAGGAAACAGATTTGTTTCAAAATAGATTTGGGTAAAATGAAAACTATAAAAACGATGGTCTTCAATTGATATTTGGTGATGTTATGAATGTTGGAGACACTCTTAAAAAGTTCTTGAGCGTTCATGGTATTTCTGGACTCGAAGATAATGTTGCCACCTTAATGAAGAAAGAGCTCAAAGGCAAGGTTAAAAAGATATATGAGGACAAGGTTGGAAACGTTATTTCTGTTAAAGGGAGTGGAAAACTAAAAGTTCTATTGACAGCTCATATGGATGAAGTGGGGCTCGTTGTCAGTGACATAGGGAATGACGGTTTTATAAGGTTTGCCCCGGTTGGTGGAGTTGATCCAAAGATACTGCCATCGAGACAGGTTAAGATTCACACAGAAAAAGGAGTTGTAAACGGAGTTATTGCCACGAAGACAGTTCACGTTCAAAAGAAGGAAGAGTTGGAAAAAGCTTACGAAATAAAAGATTTGTTCATTGATGTCGGAGCGGATGATAAAAAATCCGTTGAGAAACTTGGAATAAACATCGGCGATTTCATTGAATTCTCGGAAAAGTTCATTGATCTTCACGGTAGAAGAATTTCTGGGAGATGTTTGGATAATAGGGTCGGATGCACTGTTCTGACTGAAGTCATGAAGAGCATAAATCCGAGGAATCTAACGGTATACGGTGTGGGAACCGTGCAGGAGGAAATAGGATTAAAAGGTGCGAGGGGACCAATGTTTGGAATAGACTCAGACGTAATAGTCTCTATAGATGTTGAAATTTCAGGAGACACTCCGTTTCTAAAAGATGAGCACATACCACTAAAACTTGACAGAGGGCCAGTGATAGGTATACGTGATTCGTCTTACACTATAGACAAGAGATTGAAGAAGCTTTTCTTGGATGCGGCGAAAAAATACAAAATTCCTTATCAATTAGGAGTATCCACTGCAGGAACAACTGAATCAACTCTCGCCATTTTAACTAAAGATGGGAAGCCAGGTGCTCTAATAGGGGTTCCTGTTAGATATATGCATAGCACAGTTGAAGTTGTTGATCTCAACGATATCGAAAATACTGTAAAACTGGTTGTGAAGGCGTTGGGAAACATAAACAAATATTTTAGGTGATGTTGTGGTAGTTAGTCCATCAAATGAGATAATAAAGAAGGCCAGAGAATTAGAGATGATGAGGAGGCTTGAAGAAAAGGGGAAAGTGGTTCCCAAATCTCAAATTCAGGAAGTACTCAAAAAAATCCAAGTGCTTGAAATGAAGATAGACTTAATAAACAAGAAGATCGACAAACTTTTGGAAAGGAAGAAACAGCTCGAGGTTAAAGATGTTCATAAAAGGATTTTAAATCTTATGGATACCTGGGTTAATACGGAAAGTCTTTCCAAGGCTCTCGGGTATTCGCATGAATATGTTAGTAGGATGGTTTCAGAATTAAAGGAGATGGGAAAAATTGAGGAGAAGAGGACTGGGAAGTACTTATTCTACAGAAGAAAGTAAAGAAGATTTGGTTTCACTTTTAAGAGAGTGTAAGAAGTTCAGAGTAATTGTTGAGGGAAGGAAAGATAGAGATGCCCTTAAAGAGTTCGGGTTCAAGAAAATTACGGTTCTAAACGAGTTTCACGGTTTCTATGATATGGTTACCAACATAAACGATAACGATGTGTTGGTATTAACAGATTTTGACCCGGAAGGAAACGATCTTGCCAATAAAATTACCAACATGCTTCAGAGATTTGGAAAAAAGGTCGAGGTCGGTTATCGTAGAAGGCTCATGGTCCTTTTCATAGAGAATAAAATAAACACGATAGAAGGACTGGTAAGACTTTTTAACCACAATGTAATTTGAAATTTTTAATCGAAATCTCTGTTGTTCTAAAATATATTCTCAAATACAGAAAACTAAATAACGTTTAAGGTACAAAATATTTCTTATGTACGTTGTTCTCGATGGTGTTCATGGAATTGGAAAAACCACCATATGCAGGGAGCTTGGAAAAAGAAATGGGATCAAAGTTTTACCGGAGATAAAGGATGTAATATTACCACCACCGGTTCTGGGTCCTCAAAGCTCCGATAAGTTAAAGAGTCAATTGTGGTTCTTAAGGCAGATGATACTTAAAAATGAAAAGATAACGAATGGATCTATTGTGGTTTCTGATAGAGGTATAACGTCCGTGCTCTTATATTCCAAAGTTCTTTTGGACGAATACGAATTCGAATTGGTAAAAACTATAGTAAATTCTCTAAATTAGAAGGAGCCTGATGTTGAAATAATACTGTGGGCCCCAGATGACGTCATAGAGAAGAGAATAAAGGAAAGATCTAGAAACAACAAGCAAAAATGG
>JAGHBM010000025.1 GCA_021160955.1 Candidatus Aenigmatarchaeota archaeon | reverse complement strand
TGCCAAGAAGTTTGGTTGAGCCTCACAAACTCAACCAAAATATACAATGTTGGGTTCGTTTATCCCAACCAAAAATTGGGGGAATCAGGAATTACCTAGAACTGAAGGGGGATTGCCCCCTGCGGTTCCGCGAGAGTCCCGACCGGTCCACCATTTTAAAATCAAAACTTTTTTGCAAATAAGTACAAACCTTTGTCTGCTTTGAAATATTCTATTGGTTCTATTCGGTATTTCACGAGAATTCTCTCCGACATCTCTCTCACATCTTCTTCTTCCCTTCCTCTGGTCGATAGGAATATCAATAATTTTCCATTTTTACTGATCACGTCCAAGAATTTTTCCAGGATTTGAAAAGATTTTATTATGTCCAGCTCAAGTTCTTCTATTATGAGATCAAACTTAGTTTTGAAAATTGTTTTTGGATCGATTTCTATTACGTTGTATTTTTTGACTTCGATATCCTCTTTTTTCAGGAATTCCATGTTGTTAATTGAGAGAACGGTAACTTCTGCCCCCATTCGCTTGGAAAAAATTGCCAACCCACCATCTTTTGGTTCTACATCGAGAACAAAATCTCCGGTTTGAATTATGCTCAATTTGTCTTGAATTTCCTTCATGGTCCAAAAAGTTCTCGGTACCGATATATCGGTGGTCAGTATCTTTATCTTATCGTCCCTTCCAACAGGTATTTCAGGATTTCTTATGGGATAATTATTTAGTAGAACGAGTCCCTTTCTTATAAGGTACTCGGCCGTTTCCTTGGATTTAACTCCATGTTCCAATAAGTATTGCTTCAGGTTCATTGATATGTATTTGAATCCTCTAAAATAAAAGTTTGGTAATTTCTTCTCCCAAGTGATTTTAAATAGTTTTCAGATCAGTATAATCTTTATGGAAAAATTAAAAAATTCCATGATTTCTAAAAAATTCGAAAAGAAAATAAACTTCATCCACGATGTAAAAAAATTTGCTGAAGATTTGGGCATAGAGTTCGATGGAAGCTTCGAAGATGTTGTTTTGGATGAAAAATACTTTTATTGGGTCATCGTATCCGAAAGAAATTCGTTGAATCCACCTGAAGACTATGGAATCGGTTACTTATTTTTTAAAGATAAAAAAGAAGATGCCGAGAGATTCAAAGATTATTTGAATGAAGAAGGCTACGATTCAATGGTGTATCGTGCAGAGGCATACGGAAGAGGTAAATGTCCGATCACAAAAGCACTTTTGGAGTCCTCAAAGGAGAGAATTTCTTATGCCGTGATACATGAGGGATTTCATGATCATTTGAAGGTTAAAAATGTTAAAATTCCATTAGAAGTCGAAGAACCTCTTGCTGATTATGTTGGACTCATGGGTTCACTCATGTTCTTCAAAAAAGAAGGCCTTGATACACGAAGGGTTAGATCTGGAATAGAAGAATACAATTTGTTCTCAGGATTTGTGAACAAGTATCATGACCTTCTTGAAGAGTATTATGAGAAAAATGAAAGCGGTCATGACGGGGAGAAAATACTTGAGGCAGCAAGAAACAAGTTGTCATCACTTAAAGGTCGACTGAAAAATCTTGATGCTGCATTCAAGTTTCCCATAAACAATGCATTCTTCTTTTATTTTCGGAATTATACTAAAAATTGGCCAATCGTACGTGAATACATGAAAAATGTTGGAATAAAAAGGCTTTTGAATGATACAGAAAAAGTTAGCGAAGAGATCTTGGATATGGATGGAATATGGATATATCAAGAAAGATGAATTTCATCAACTTATGGGTCCATTTTTCCACAGGTCGTCGTCCAATTTTCTGCCTGTTCTCTTTTCCCATTCTTCTACCGGTATCGAGTGCTTCTTTCTTATTTCTTCTCCTAACCCAAGACCGTTGTAAGCACAGAAAGGTATTACTCCCTCAAACGTTGTATAGTGAATGACACATCTCTTTAGCCTCGAGAGGTTCAAGTCCCATGGATCTTGGAACCACATTGTTCCTATGTACAGGCTCTTGTGATGGAATGCACCGAGTGAGTCGTAGTCACCCTTTGTTAGCGCGCCAATCAATAGATTCACTATGTTGAATCCCTTTGGTGCCTTTTCCTTGTCTATGTACTTTCCCAAGTTCTTTATCAAAGATGATACTATCTTTACCTTCTTGAGCTTTCCGGATTCCTTGGATAGATCATCTATAAATTTCATCAGTCCCTCGACATCAATAAATCTTGTGATCGGTGTTATCTTTCCGTCATCATCTATGAATACGTAAGTTGCACCACCGCACATTGGATTTGCAGTGAATTCTACCTGTTTCTCTCCCTTGAGGTTTTCAACCAGTTTTGAGATTGGGTAAACGAATGGAACAGGATAGAAATCATCCATTGTAATCTGTCCATCGAATCCTTCTTCTATTGCTTTCAACATCTCTGCGTAATCAACTCTATTCTTCCTAACGAATTCCTGATTAACCTTTTCCAACCTTCCGGCGAATGCTATTGGCTGGAAGTTAACGCCTCTAACAACATCGTTGTTTTCTATGGCATACTTTATTATATCTGCCAACTCATTGAGATTTTTCTTCATCACGACTGGAACGAGAACTATACTGTTTAATCCGACTTCTCTAAGGTTTTCAATTGCCTTTTTATTCTGCTCTATCCATGGGTTTGTCTCTTTTGAGACGCCATCAAAACTCATGTAAATCGTGTTTACACCGGCTTCTTTTATCTTCCTGCACAGTTCTATGTCTTCTGAAAGTTTTATTCCGTTGGTGTTGAGTTGTACGTGAACAAAACCAAGTTCTTTTGCCATCTTTATTATTTCTATCAAATCGTCTCTAACGGTCGGTTCTCCACCAGTTAGTTGAATGGCTTTGGAGGGAACGGGCCTTTCCTTTCTGACCTGCTCCATGAGCATTCTAATCTCGTCCAGAGTGGGTTCATACACATAACCGGATGCACCGGCATTCATAAAGCAGTAAGAGCATCTCAGGTTACATCTGTTGGTGAGCATGATGTTCGTCAGAACGCTTTGTGAAAGATGTTTGGGATAGAGTTGCTCTTCCGGGGATAACCAGCTCTTTATTTCGACATTTTCGACACCATCTCCATCAACTTTATATTTAATCCATTTGTGGTACAATCTAGAATCACTAAAGACGATGTCCTTGAAGGTTCCGTGTTTTTCGCACGTTTTCACGATGTAGATTTTGTCATCTTCTTCTATCAACTCTGCCGGTATCTTGACTATTTTGCCTTCCTTCAAGCATTCTGGACATATACTTTCGGTCTTTTCTAGAACTTCCATTTTTATCACATACTTTTAAAAGTTTTTAAAACTTTTAAATTTTATTGGTTTTGCACCTATATAAATGTTTCTGCTCCAAACTTCTAACTATGCGTAAAATTTATGAGACAATATCCATATTGCTTTCGGCTCCTGCAGTCGCTGGAATCGTGGTGATAATATTTTCCTTGTTTTCGACAAAAAGTTTGGGAAGTATGTCGACAATGGAGAGTGTTCTCATTGGCTTAATTTTCCTTTCGTTCGTGCCTTCTGCAGTGGTTCTTGCCTTTGCGAGGATTTATTCCGTGAAGATGGACATAACTGACCGAGAGAAGAGGACACCAATTTTCATAGTTACAATCATCAACTACTTGGTAAGTGCTTTGATATTCTATACATTGGAAAATCACGTGATGTTTCTTTTGTCGGTGTCTTATTTTGTCGTTACCCTGTTCATAATGTTCATCAACCTTTTCTGGAAGATAAGTGTTCACGCAGCTGGTTTCAGCGGACCTTTTACTGCTATATGTTATGTGTTCGGTGGAGTTTCTTTCATATCTTTCTTACTCTTGATTCCATTACTGTACTCGAGGTACAAACTTGGTCATCATACTAAGGCCCAGCTCTTTTCAGGGGTGTTGATCTCAATATTTATAACATATCTGATATACTTTATATGGTGGTGATGTCGATGGATGCCGAAAAAGAGATATATTCTTTGTTTTCAAGCGTGACATCTGCCTTGGGTTATTCGGAAGTTCATGGAAGGATAATAGCTGCTTTGCTGGTTGCCAAGAGGCCATTGTCTCTTGATGAGCTTTCAAAAAAGATCGGCTATTCAACTTCTTCTGTCTCACTGAGTTTGGATTTCCTCGAGTTGCTTGACGTCATAAAAAGGGTGAAAAAACCCAAGGACAAGAAGCTTTACGTTGAGCTTCAGGGGGATCTTCTCGATTGTCTCAGAAAGGTTGTTCTCTTCAAGACCAAGAAAAACGTGGAAACGACACTGGAAGAATTTAAAAAACATAGTGCATCGAATTCAAGTATCAAGGTGCTCGAGAAGGAGCTTTTAAGACTCAAGAAATATATAGAGCTTTTGTCAAAGGTAAAGTTACCGTAATTAAGCTAGCATTTAAATATTTCCCAATATAATAAACAAAATATCTAAAAGGGGCTGTAGTCTAGCCTGGCCTAGGACAGCTGGCTCCAGAACAAATCCCTTTCTTTCAAAAGAAAGGTCTTTGTATTCCCCAAAGAAACAATATTGTCTGGAGCGCTGACAAATGGATGATGGAAGATACCAGCAGACCCCCGTTCGAAGAGCCCTTTCGTGAATATAGGTTGGGTCTCACACTCTGGACCAATTGGGGTAACCCAACCGAAATATGAGAAAGGGTTTCAACAAAAGAACTTGCAAACACGAAGTGTTTGCCAATATTTTTAAATGAATGTTGAGGAAAGTGCTGGTCATATGAGAATCGGGGCAGCCCCACCATTCATTTTCTTTTTAATTTTTTAGAAAATCTCAATTCATAAGGTCCCTTTTCATATTCCTCAATACTTATTCTTTCATTATCATCTTCCAATGTGATGAATGTGAAATTACTTGCAAATGAAGTCTTTATACACTTCTCGAAAACTTTCTTACCCATTTCGTAGAATGTAGATTGGTATCTTATAATACAACATCCTTTTTCCTCAATTTTTTTAATTTCCAGATATCCAGATGCTCCAATAGGTATTGCAAATTTGGATCCACATGGAATTCTTCTCAAAAGGTCCATATATCTCTTCATACGCAACGAAAGGAGATAGTTTGTAATAAATTTAAAGTTTTTTCCAGAGCACAAAATTTAAAAAATGAATTCCATAAATATTCTTGGTGATTAGATGAATTTTGAAATCGTGAAGATAGATGTCCCCGAAGGATGTAATATAATCTTGGGTCAGAGTCACTTCATAAAAACCGTTGAAGATCTTCATGAAGACATTGCTGAGACCGTTCCGGGGGCAAAGTTTGGCATAGGGTTTTGCGAGGCATCTGGGAAGAGGCTCATTAGAAAGTCTGGCAACGATGAAACTCTTGTTGAGCTAGCTTCGAAAAAAGCTCTGGAAATAGGTGCAGGACACAGTTTTATAATCTATTTGAAAGATGCATACCCCATAAACGTTCTTAACAAGATAAAAAACGTTTCCGAGGTCTGTAGGATATTTTGCGCCACTGCTAATCCTGTGGAAGTTTTGATTGCCGAGACCAACCAAGGCCGTGGAATAATCGGAGTGATCGATGGATATACTCCAAAGGGTATAGAAACAGAAGAGGATGTTAAGGAAAGAAAGGAATTGTTGAGAAAGTTCGGATACAAGCTGTGAGTTCAGGTCTTCCGACCTTTAAATATTTTCATGTGTAAACCTGTTCAGGGGTTTGATTTCATGGATCAATGTCCGTTCTGCAAGATAGTTTCAAGGGAAATACCGGCAGATATAGTATATGAGGATGAGTTTACACTCGCTTTTTTAGATGCAAATCCCAGTGCTCCAGGTCACACGTTGGTCATACCCAAGAGGCACTTACCTACAATATTGGATGTAGACGATGAGACGTTGAAAAGAGTCTTTCAAACTGTGAAGAAAGTAACCGAGATGATCAAGAACGCTCTCCAGCCGGATGGTTTTAACATAGGAATAAATCATGGAGAGGCGGCCGGACAGAGGGTTCCACACTTACACGTTCACATCATTCCTAGATTCAATGGAGACAAGGGTGCCATGGTCCAGATGGTAGTCAGGAATCCCCCAACAGAGAGTCTTTCAGTCATAAGGGAGAAGATAAAGAGTTATGCTTTTGAAGAGGACTCGGAGCCGGAAGAAATTGAAGAAGAGCTTGAGGAGTATGAAGAAGAAAAAGTGAAAGAAGAAGAGAAAGAAGGCGAAGAAGAAAAATCTGAAAATGATGAAGAAGAAAAATTGCTTGAAGAAATGGAAAAAATCCTCAAGAAAATGCAAGTCCCGAGATGATTAATTTTCTAATTCATCAAATACTTCTAGGAGTTCATCTCTTGATATTTCCCAAGTCTCTTCTATTTTTTTCTTTTTTAGAGGATTCTTTAATTCTTTTTTAAGTTTTCTCACTACATGATCCGGGAGGTTCTTAATTAAAATTCTAAGTTTGTCCTTCCTCCATTCTTTTATTATAGGCATCAATTTATCTCTGTATTCTTTGGTCAGTTCTTCTTTTCTTTTTAATGCTTCCTCAAATAGAGGATCTAATTCATTTTTATAGTTGATATATTTTGGATGTTTCTTTTCAAATTCCAAAAATTCATCACTGGATAAAATAAGAAATTTTTCATATACGGCAAGAGCGGCTACAAAACTTTCGGATGCAATTTCTTCAGGATTTCCTTCATCCTTTAATTTATCCAATATTTGTTTGAGTCCGGGATACTTTTTTTCTAAGAACTCTTCGGATATCTCATCCCAAATCTCTGAATACCTATTTTCGAATTCCTTAACTTTGGGGACATATTCATCCCGGAGTTCATTTAACTCTTTTTTGAATTCCTTTAGTGTTGGTTCTGCTTTTTCTTTGTATTTTTTATACAGTCCTTCACATTCTTTCATAATTTTTTTGGTACATTCTCCAGCCTCTTTTATATCCATTCCATACCTATTCTCTAAAATAAATGGAAGAAATGCCAGACCTAAAAGGCTATTTTTCGATTCACTGAAATCAAGTTCGTCGTGTATTTGAGACTCAATTTCCGCATAAAATAAACTATCCAAAGATCTATCTCGTTTTTTCTTAAACATAATATTTTTAAATATGTTGAGAATAGAATTTATATTTAATTCACTCGTGCGCCGATAGTCTAATGGCTAGGACCCGAGCCTTCCATGGAAGCTTTTACTCGGCGTAAAAGCTTCACCAAAACTGGCTTGATGGAGGCTCTGGAGATAGCTCGTGATCCGGGTTCGAAAAGAGACCCTTTTCTTTTAAAAAGAAAAGGTCCTCTATCCCCAAAAGAAACATTTTTGGGCAAACTGAAAGTTTGCCAATTGGAGGGGTTGGTAATCCCTTAGGAAGGGGATACTTCCCCTTCCTCGGGTGAGAGTCCCGGTCGGCGCACCATTTTCTATTTGCCCCAATGAGTTTGAAAGGCGTTTGTAGTGTGTTGTAGCTATTTATATATATTTATATAATTATGTAATCGTTAGTAATAGTAAATGTAATATAGAGAG
>JAGHBM010000026.1 GCA_021160955.1 Candidatus Aenigmatarchaeota archaeon | reverse complement strand
TCAAATACCACTTTATGTATTTTTCTTCCTGAGGGGTTATTTTCTCTCCTCTGAACACTTTGTTGATGATTTCATTGAATTTCTGCTCTTCTCTGTCTATTTCTTCACGTATATTCTCGAGATCAATGCAATCTATACCATTCAATCCGGTACTATGTCTCCTGAAATATTCCTCAATTGAAAGGTCAACGATCAAGCCCATTTATACACCTCCAACAAAATAATTAGTCAGACAATATTTAAAATTTCAAACTTTTTTTGATATCTTCTTTATCCTATGGATCGGTATCATGGTTCCATCTTTCAAAATTAAAAACCTGTTCTTGAGTGCTTCTATAGCTTCACCATCTATCCATTTTTCGTTTCCGGGAGCACCACGATGTAATATTAAAAACCTGTAACGAGGCATTTCTCCCGTCCAGATCAATTTGTTTATCTTTTCAACGAGTTCTGACTTCATCAATAATTATTTAACTTTTTGAGTAATTATAGGTATCATGAAGATCATGCTTGTGGATGACTCGATAAATACTTTGGAAGCGTTCAAAATAGCCCTCGAGGATGAGGGTCATGAAGTAATACCATTCCATTATCTTCATGGGAAGAAAGATACCGACAAAGAATTGCTGGAAACTTACGAAAGTATGAAACCGGACTTGTGCATATTGGATGGCCTTGAAGGGAAAGCTTTGGAACTTGTCGAAGAAATGAAAAGGAAAGAACATAAAAGAATTCTGATATATTCTGGCGATGAAGAAATTGTGAACGAAGCAAAGAAATATGGAATAGAAAGCTACACCAAACAAGAAAAAAAGATTCTGGACTTGATTTAAATCTTGCTCAATATCTTCTTTATCGCATCCTTGGCGTAGGGATTCTTACTGGATGCGGGTGCACCGTGGCCCGGTAAGAGAACTTGTATGTCCAACTTTTTTATTTTCTTGAGTGACTTCAACAAATCTTTTTCATTCCCACCGGGCAAGTCACTCCTACCAACTCCGTCCAAGAATATCAAATCCCCGGATATCAAGATCTTCTTTTTGGGTTCCCACAAACAAACTGATCCTGGCGTGTGACCTGGGGTGTGCAGGATTTCAAACTCATAATTCTTGGTCTTTATTTTCTCTCCCTCTTTGAGAAGGCCATCCGGTTCTATCCCGTTGTATTCTATTCCCACATCCTCGGCAAGGGTGTTCTCCCCTGTAACCAGTGCGTTGAGATCTTTCTCATGAATGAAAACTTTAGCCTTGGTGATTTTCTTCCATTCCCCAGCGGCACCACAATGATCTATATGTGCATGGGTTATGACTATCATCTTTATCTTTTTAGGATCTATTCCATATTCTTCCATCTGTGCAAGAATTTGTTCCGTGAACAAACCACTTCCACAATCAACGAGAAGCTCGTTGTCTATGCAATAGATATTGGAGTCATCTCCAGCTCCACCGAGAAGATATATCCCGTCCTCAATTTTCATAAAAAGAGAATAAACTCTTATATTTAAATTGTTAACTAAGGGAAAAGTTTAAATTGGTTTTCCAAAATCTTCATTACTGGGAGGTCTTCCTCTCTCAATGTACCTCTCCTTCCAAGCGTCTTCTCTCATTTTGTAAATTAAATCCTCTATTTTTTGTGGATTATCCAACGACTCCAGCACCAATTGCTTTTCACCCGTATCGACTATCATATCCCCTATCTTAAGGATTCTCTTGATCAAACTCTGATTCAACACCATTTTCTCTATCATCTCGTAAGGTATCGAGTCATGAGTTATGTTGAAGATTCCCCTGTTCTCGATGATTCTTTCATTGGTTATTATGTATTTCACAATAAGTCTTTTGACCTCCGCAACGAGCAAAAAGATGACACCAAGAAAAAATAAAGCATAAGTTATCATGTTGTCGAGTGTCTCTGGTAGAAAATTTGGAATTATGTTGATGAGCATTGCAACTGTCAAAACAAAGAATACAACAGCAGAGAAATAATACTTCAAGAAAGATTTTCTCGATCTTCTTCCGATCCACAGTATTTTTTCATCCATAAAATTATTTTTGGTGCACTTTTATAAATTATAAATCGTACACATCGTAGATTCCTTTAAGAGAAAACGTTAAACCATCCTTGTAGTATCCTTGGTATCTTGAAAGCAAAACCTCTCTTTCTCCTTTGTTTATTCTCCTCCTGTATTTGTCCTTCACGAATGTTTTCGCCAAACTCTCATCGAACAACAACATATCTTTGCTCGGTGCTGGGAACAAAGGAGGCAGATGATCTTCTCCCATCTCCGGAAATACGCCCATGGCACGATGATATCCCGCAATTATGTGAGGACATACGTAATCTTCTGGGTTCTTGTATTTGGTCCCGTGTTTGTAGAACATGTGCTCCCCACAGTCACAGTCACCATAGAACTCGTACCAATTTCTTCCGTTTGGATCGGGTATTGGATCCAAGAAAACTTTATGTTCCCCATCTTGTCTGGAAGGAACTCTTATCCAAGCGCGCCGTCCTCTTCCACCAACTTTTATGTTTTCTTTTTCGGCTGCGTACAGTTTTGCACCATCTATGATGGAAGAAATTGAAACGAAGATTGAGACCTCCATGTTCGGGTTAGTCCACTTGAATCCTCTCTTTGGTCTGTAAGGATCATATCTCTTGAGCTCGTTTGGGAAAACCCTCAGTGGATTCGAATCAACTTTTTTTATCTTCAAGTCCGGCCCGTGTTTCATAAAATCATAAGAATGATAAAATCCACGAGGGAGTATTTTGTAATCATAAACAACGAGGTATTCGTCTTCTTTCAAGTCCTTGAGCGTGTCAATCAACTCCTTGTGTGAGGGCTTATCGAGAACTACTTCTTCACCATCAATTTTGCTTATCGTCGGATACTCTTCCCAAAATTTTAGCTCCATGTTGAAATGTTCGTAAGAAAGAGATAAATATTTATTCAAGTGATCTTTCTCGCAATCATAACAAATCCCGCATGTCCCCTCATCAAGTCTTCGGGTCGAACCCTTTTTCCATCCACGATCCAATTTCTCTTCAATATCTCAAAAACCTGTACATCGACAAAATCATCTTTTATACTCTCGACCATCTTTTGTATCTGAGTTATCTGAGGATTATACACAACCAAAATACCACCTGGTCTCAAATAATCTATTATGTGGACTGCTCTCCATGGTTCGGTGAGATCTAAAAATATCTTATCAGCGTTCTTGATTCTCAGGCTAATTTTCTCGTAGACATCGGAGTTTATTAGCTTGAGATTTTTCGGTATCCTTCCAAAATAATTTTTGATATTTTTCAGGGCTACTTCCTGGACTTCTTTCTTCCTTTCAATGGAAATTACCTTACCCTTTTTGACCGTATTTAGTAGTGAGATCAACAAACTTCCCGAACCAGTTCCCGCCTCTATTATCACATCATCATCTTTCACACCGGAGAGAAACATCATAACCGATAGATCCTTTGGATAGATTATTTGGGTCTTCCTCTTTATCTTGGTCAGAAACTCGGATATCGTCGGCCTGAAGAAATAAAACACCTTTCCGTTAACTTCAGTTGTGTAACCCTCCTCCTTTCCAATGACTTCATCGAGATTTAATCTTCCGTACTGAGTGACGAATTGTTTTCCTTCGAGCTTCACAACCCATTTTTTTCCTTGGGACAGTATGAGAACTTTTTCTCCTTTTTTGAACTTTTTACTCACCATAAAAAATAGTTTGATTTAGTTTTTATTAAAAATGTGTTCTCTCAAAATCTTTTGTGCAAGGTAAATTGGCTCCGGAAGTCTGTGACCCTTCATACAGTTTTTCACGATTCTTAGAGAAGAATCCAAAGATACCATGTGTCCTGGAGAAACATAGATGTTGCCCAACTTCCAGCCGACTTGTCTTCCACCGTAAATTATTTTGTCTCCTTTCACGTGACCGCAAAGCAAGTTTTTTGTTATTCCTATGGTTGGAATATCCAGAACAACTCCTATTTGAGAAGCCATGCCGAAGAATCTAGGATGACAGATGCCCGAAGATTTAAGGAGAAGCAAGTTCGGTGCACTCTTTAGCTTTTTGAAAGATGATATAATACTTGGTCCTTCCCTGTAAAACTGCAGTCCAGAAATGTATGGAAAATCAGTTGTCTTCATTGACAAGGAAAAATCGATAACATCCATGGATGAATAATCACAAACAACAATCGAAGAATAAATTTTATTCCCAACGGATCGTATACTTGCACCTGCAACTGTATTTAGTTCATCAAAATTATCCTCGAGAATTACTTTCCTGGAAAGTCTCTCTTGCTCGCCTATGAAGTCTATCATTCCGCGGTCTCTTCTTCTATGTCCGTTCCTTTTATCGCTGCGGGAACTATGTGTTTCACTATCACTATGTCGCCTATTGAGAGAACCATTGGATATGGGATAACTATTCCTTTTTTTCTTCCAACGATCTCTGATAGATAAGATCCCTTTGCCACGGATATGATCAATGACTTGACCCTGAACTTTCTGAAATTTATCTTTACATCCTCAACTGAACCACAGTAAACCCCCTTATCCGTGAAGACATCCTTTCCAGTGATTTCTGAGAGAGTTTTAACATTTATTGGCATTGAACATCCCACCTCAAAAAATTATTTAATTATATTAAATTTCCTCCATATTTAAAGTTTTTTCAAATTTAGATATCTCATACTAATAATCATAACGAAAATAAAAGAAAAAAAGAATTTGAAATGCTTTACTTCTGATAGGCTATGAGAGCTCCACCTATGATTGCAATCACTGATCCAATAAACCAGAATCCTCCATCAAAGGGTAGTGTTATAATGGCTAATATCACTATTGCCCAACCTACTCCCTTTGGATTCTGTTTATAGAAGTAGACTGCTATCAACATTATCACTGATAGGATTATCTCTATCCATCCTGTTGCTGTTACTCCAGTAGCACTCCATCCATAGAGAGTATTGTTAACTAGCACCGCTATACCATTTATAAGAATTAGCAGAGCGCCTATTACACTTGTCCATAGTCCATAAGTTGAAAAATTTTCTGCCATTTTCATCACTGAATATATATTTC
>JAGHBM010000073.1 GCA_021160955.1 Candidatus Aenigmatarchaeota archaeon | reverse complement strand
TCTCTGAAGAGCTCATTCATCGATGGTTTTTTATCTACGGATAAAATCGTCTATGACATAGGATTGTCTCCCACACCAATGGTTATTTTTGCCGTAAAATTCCTTGGTGCTGATGGTGGAGTAAACATCACGGCATCACATAATCCAAAAGATTATAACGGGCTAAAGTTCTTCAACAAAGATGCTCTTGCAATTGGATATGATGATGGTCTGCACAGAATAGAGGAGATGATAGACAATATTAAGGATGATGTAATTCATCCAAAAGGAAAAATTATTGAAGTTGACGTAAGAGAGGATTACTCCAAGTTTTTGAGAAGCAAGGTCTCTACTGGAGATAGGAGGTTAAAGGTTGTCACGGACTTTGGAAATGGTGTTGCGGGGGTTGTCTATCCAGATGTGATCAAGTCACTTGGATTTGATGTCATAAGTTTGTACACTGACCCAGATGGAAACTTTCCAAACCATCACCCTGATCCTACAAGGCCTGAAAACCTTAGGGATCTGCGGGATAAGATCAGAGAGGTTAATGCTGATGTTGGGTTTGCTTACGATGGAGATGGTGATAGATTGGTTGTTCTGGATGAGAATGGAAATGTGATGAACGGCGATGTGATATTTTCTATGTTGATAAAGAATATTGGCACGAGAGGATCAAAAATAGTCAAGACCATCATGAGCTCTATGATGGTAGATGATGTAGCTACGTCGGTTGGTTGCCATGTAATAGAGACCAAAGTCGGTCACAGTTACATACAAAACCTCATGAAAAAAGAAGATGCTGTCTTGGCGGGAGAGGTTTCGGGACACTACTATTTCAAAGACACCTTTTACGGTGATGATGCTATTTTTGCTACCCTCAAGATTTTAGAAATCCTCTCCAAAACAGATAAAAAGATCTCTGACTTTTCAAATGATTTTCCAAAGTATTACTCGGAAGTTTCTGAGTCAATGAGATTCCCAATAAAAGAGTCGTTGAAGTTCAAATTTATAGAGGAACTGAAAGAAGAGTTTCTTTCAAAGAAGTTTAAGATCGTCGATATTGACGGAGTTAAAGTAATTTTCAATGATGGTTGGGCGTTGTTCCGGGCATCCAACACCGAACCTAAGATATCTGTTGCATATGAATCAAAAACAAAAGAGGGATTTGAAAGAATAGGAAATCTGGTGAATGACGTCATAAATAGGATACCGAGGTGATCATGTGAAGGTAGTTTTGCTTTGTGGTGGTGTGGGCAAGAGAATGCATCCCATAAGAAAAGAGAAGTTCCTTTTAAATTTCCTAGGTGAAACTCTTCTTGAAAGACACATAAGATTCGCAAGAGAGTTGGGACTGAATGATTTCGTTGTGGTTGGGAATGAGCACAACATAGAAAAAATAAAGGATGTGTGCAAAAATATAAATGCTAACTTTGAGTTTGTTGTGCAGACAAATAAAAACGGAATGGCAGGTGCTTTGATATCTGCAGAAGACGTGATAAGAAACGATGAAATACTCGTTGTTAAACCTACTGACATAGTCGAGAAGACTGCCTATGAGAAGTTAATAAGCGAATCTAAAAACGGTAGTTACGATTCTTACATTCTTGGATATGTTGTTGAAAAATATTTTTCAGGAGGATACCTCTCAATTAACGAAAACAACGAAATGATTGACATTGTTGAGAAACCCGAGAAGGGAAAAGAGCCGAGCAATTTGATTAACATAGTTCTCCATGTTCACAAGAGAATAGATGTTCTTTTAAGATATATGAAAGAAACCAAAAGAAGCACTGATGATGTTTATGAGTATTCAATGAAGAAAATGGTTAAAGATGGATACAAATTTAAAGTTGTGAAGTACGATGGTTTTTGGACTGCCATAACATATCCGTGGAAAATTTTAGAGGCAATGAACTACTTCTTGAACATAATAGATGAGCCTGTGATATCTCCAAATGCAAAGATACATGAAACTGCCGTTATAGATGGAAATGTAATAATCGAAGATGGAGCGAGAGTTTTTGAGTACGCTGTAATAAGGGGTCCTGCCTATATTGGAAAGAATTCCATAGTGGGGAACCACGCTCTCATAAGGAATTCTCATATAGGTGACAATTCTGTGGTAGGAAAAGATTCTGAAATAAAAGGTTCGTATATCGGGGACAACTGTTGGTTCCACACGAATTATGTGGGCGATTCAGTGGTATCTGATAATTGTTCATTTGGATCTGGTGCGGTGACTGCCAATTTCAGGTTTGATGAAAGAAACATAAAAGTTAAAGTTGGTGATCAGGTTATAGATACTGGTTTGGATAAACTTGGTGTGATCATGGGGGAAAATTCCAAAGTTGGGATAAATGCTTGTTTGATGCCGGGAGTTAGGATCGGTCCGAATAGCATGGTCGGCCCAGGATCGGTTCTATTCAAAGATCTGGAACAAGGTAAGATGTTACTATTGAGAGATACGTTCTATGAGATAAAAGACAACAACATAATATTGAGCGAAGAAAAGAAAGACGAGTTGATGAGAAGATTGATTGATGAATAATTAATAGTTGTTCTAGAAGGACTTTCTTATTTCTCCAATAATTGGATCGCTAAATTCTTTTGTAGTCATTTGTTTTATCAAATCAAAATTTTTTCTATATAATCATCAATTAATTTTGGTTTTTGTTTG
>JAGHBM010000068.1 GCA_021160955.1 Candidatus Aenigmatarchaeota archaeon | reverse complement strand
TTGCTCGGAACTTTCATACAGATGCCTTGGAGAAATTCTACTGGTTTTTGCATGGATAAATACAGTTATTCTCTTCTTGGATTTGAGGCGAAGAGGTTGAACTATTTCCAGAGGTTGTATGAGAGAACCAAAGACCCGGATTATTTACATTGGGTAAAAAGATTGGAGATTTTGTTTTTGAACAAAAACCTTTATACAAGAAAAGATGATGGGATAGTCTGGTATAATACTACGCATTTTGACGGTAAAAAGTTAAGAGGATTTTTTTATTTGGATATTGGGTATGAGGGATACCCGCCAGGCCAGGCCACGATATCGTATAACATTGCAGAGTATTTGAAATCAAACAAAAACAGTAAGTTAAAAAAGATTCTTAGGGAAAATTTGGAGTACATATTAAAAACTCAAAATGATGATGGGTCTTGGTACTCGGCACTTCCCAGTGGGAAGTTGAAAAAAAGAGCGTGGGAAATCTCAGAGGGATCCACAGGAAGTTGTGTTAGGGCATTGCTGAAAGGCTATGAGATATTTAAGGATAAAAGGTATTTAGAAGCTTCTGTAAAGGCGTTAAACTTCTTGGACAGAAAGAATATAATATGTAAAAATGTTCTAAGAGATATTTCAATAAACGAGCCCGAAGCGTTTTCTGCCATAGTTGTGTTAGACGCTTTCTTGGACGCATTTGGTATTCTCAAGAAGAATAAGTATCTAAAGTTGGCAGAAAGATATGCCAAACATCTCTTAGGATGGATATATTGGCACGATGACTTCAGAGGGTTCTTTCATCCAATCTCTGAGACAATTTCTCCAAGAATATCCCCATATGAAACACTTTTACTGATAAAGACTTTTAAAAGACTTTCAAAAATAACCGGAGAGATGTTTTGGAGTGAAATTGCCGATTATCTTTTTTCAAAAATCATAGACTTAGTGGATGATAACTACGCATTGCCGGAAGGGATATTTCCTAAAATGGATGGAAGTTTTCAATACCTTCCCATGGATCAGACATTTGTTACCACCGAGCTCCTGGAAGTTCTTTCCATGTACGGTGAGTATTCATACAAAAGGCCTAAAAAAAGAAGGCTTAACATAGCTGAAAAGAACGGATATCTAAATCTTGAGAATGTTGTTAGAATCAATACGAATAAATTTGAGATATACTTAAGAGGAAAAAAATTAAGAATTGATTTCTATAGTCCGTACGATAGATTATCCGAAATTAAAACAAAATTATCAAAGATGTTGAGGATTCTCGGATTTTTGAACTCAGCTAGAGATATAAAATATCTTGTAAGAGGTGTAGAACCGCCCAGGAAAAGTACGGGAAGTCTGAACTCGCTCGAGTCGTATATAAGAAGTTTCAACATAAATAAAAAAGAAGATGAAGTCATGATAAACGTTGGTACCAGAATTTATGACGTGCAAATTAATTTTTACAGAACTGACCATCTTAAAATGTCAATAAAAATTTTAACAAAGGATCACGATCTCATATGTGATAAGGTTTTAATAAATGGGAAAGACTTTACGCTCAGTTCTAATTGGACGAATGGCGGCGTATTCAAAAAGGAGTTCGATGTATGAAATCATTTCTTACCTAAAGATTCGATTATTTCTACAGATTGTTTATTGCCGTCAATCCTATACTTTTTTTGGTTTCTAACCATTTCTTTTTGAGCACTTTTGTCGGTTAATATGGATTTAAGTTCTTCAATATTATCAAAGCTCCCGACTTTCAGGATACCATTTTTTTCTCCAAGTCTTCCTATAATTTTTTGTTCTGTCTGGGTCGGTATGAAAAAGATCGGCTTTTGATAATACACACTCTCCATCAATGATGTGTATCCCGATACCACGGAGAAATCAGATGCCTTTATGTATTCGCACGGAACAAGATCATTCCTTCTTTTAATCAGTCTGACATTTTTAATTTTCTTGTCCATTTCTTGTCCAAGTAATATAAAATTCCATCCTAGGTCTTCACTAATATCAACGAGTTTATGTATAATTTGTTTCCTGTTTGTGTTGGCAAAACTAGGAATGAAAACGGATGTCTTTCCCTTAATTCTCAGTTTCTTTTTCAGTTTGCTTTTTCTCTCTTTTACCATTTCGAAGAGCGGTCCAACTTTTACTACGATATCTTTTATCTTTTTTGGGACTTCCATATCCAAGATGTCTGGTACTATCATCACATCCACATATCTTCTTATGAACTTATGCCAAATTTTATTTGATTCTTCATTCACCACTTCTGAGAATATGTTCATTTGATGAGAGATGAGAGCAGACTTTATCTTTCTTGAGTTTAATAAAGAACTGATTTCTGAATCAGAAACTAAAATATCAGGATTTATTCTCTTCAATATTTTTTTCACTCTGA
Source organism: Candidatus Aenigmatarchaeota archaeon (assembly GCA_021160955.1). GTDB lineage: Archaea > Aenigmatarchaeota > Aenigmatarchaeia > PWEA01 > JAGHBM01 > JAGHBM01. The sequence continues at coordinate 4,151 of JAGHBM010000068.1, read as the reverse complement.
TCGTAGACACCATGTACTTGGATGCCGATCTGTTGATAAATTCTATAGTTTTCAACATGGATGAACCGGTAGATTCGTGTAATTTTATTGGGCTATGGATTCTATGCGTCTTAAATCCCTTATCCTTGAAAAATTCATTGTATGGTTCCCCTATTATTATCTCTATTTCATGACCTCTTTTCCTGAGTAAGTTTATTATGTTCAAAGACCTGGTGGAATGACCAAACCCTATGTTACATATTGCGTATGCAATTCTCATTGCAACACCATACTTTTATTAATCAATTTAATAATTAATCTTTTTGTGGGTGAACTGCATGGATAGAGCTGAAAAAATAGATAGCATCATGAAGAGAAGAGGATTCTTATGGAGGAGCTCGGAGATATATGGAGGAATATCTGGATTTTATGATTATGGACACATAGGAACATTAATTAAAAGAAAGTTTGAAAATCTTTGGAGACATTTCTTTCTGGGATTAAATCCAATGTTCTTCGAGATATCCCCAAGCACAATAATGCCAGAGGAAGTTTTTAAAGCATCGGGACATCTTGAACATTTTACCGATCCAATAGTGAGATGTAAGAAATGTGATTTTGTCGAGAGAGCCGATCAGATACTCGAAAATATTTTACATGAAAAGTTCGAGGGACTTAGTAAGGAAGAATTAAATGAGATAATAAAAAAGCACAAAATAAGATGTCCTAAGTGTGGCGGAGAGCTAGAAGAGGTATCTGAAATGAATTTGATGTTTCCTATAGAAATAGGACCATTTAAAAAGGTAAGGGGTTATTTAAGACCTGAAACTGCTCAAGGCGCTTATGTTAATTTCACCAAAGAGTTCAATGCGTTGAGAAAAAGACTTCCAATAGGACTTGCTGTGATAGGAAAGGCTTTTCGAAATGAAATATCTCCAAGGGGAGGAGTTTATAGGTTGAGGGAATTTACTCAAGCGGAATTGCAAATATTTTTTGATCCTGATGAAATAAATGATCACGAAGATTGGGAAAGCGTAAAAGATCTTAATATGATCGTTTTACTTGCCGGGAGTGAAGATGCAAAAGAAGTCTCCTGTGAGGAGATGGTAGAAGATATCAGGCTCCCAAAATTTTACGTGTACTATATGGCATCGGTTTACAAGTTTTATACAGAGGTCTTGGGGTATCCGAAAGACAGCGTAAGATTTCGTGAGCTATCAGAAGATGAAAAATCATTTTATAACAAACTTCATTGGGATCTTGAAGTGAAACTTGAAACACTCGGAGGATTTAAAGAACTATGTGGTGTTCATTATAGGTATGACCATGACTTGAGTTCTCATGAAAAGATGAGCGGGGAATCTCAAAAAGTTTTTTTGAATGAGAAAAAGTTTATACCCCATGTAATAGAAATTTCCTTTGGTATTGATAGAAACATATATGCCCTGATAGACTTTTTTTACGATGAGAGAGATGGTAAAAGTGTTCTAAAACTACCGTTCAAAGTCTCTCCGTTTGATTGTGCAGTATTTCCGTTGGTTAAGAGAGATGGATTGGATGAAAGAGCAATTGAGATTTATAAAAATTTGTCTGGTCATTTTGATTGTTATTATGACGATTCGGGATCCATCGGAAGGAGATATGCAAGACAAGATGAAATAGGAACGCCGATATGTATAACCGTGGATTACGACACATTAAAAGATAATACGGTTACACTCAGAGATAGAGATACTGCAAACCAAATTAGAGTGAAGATCGGTGATCTTTCGGCAACGATTTCAAAAATAATTCAAAGGGGGAAGTTCTAATCTTTAGTTTATATGTTAGCCTTTCTTCTATCTTTTTGTTTCTCTTTGTCTTTCAATATCTGTATCTCCAACCTATCGAGAGATTCCCTAACTGCGGATATTGGATTCCAGCTTGACGCCCTACTCGTGTAGAGACCCTCTGGAGTCGATATTCTACCTCTAATGACGTACATCCTATCTCCACCAACTGTCTGAAAAGATTTTATGTGAACGAACAAGTATTCTATCAGATCAAACATCTTTCCAACTTTTTGCACGAAAGATTCGATCATTTTGTCTATTTTTTCTCTGTCGAAACTGTTCTCAACTTCTCCAAGTCCTGTTATTTGAACGTACACTCCTTTTCTTTCTTCTTCCAGTGATGCGATCACTTCCAGTATGTCTTTGGCTGTGATTATTCCGGTTGGTTTTTTATCTTCTATGAGAAGTATGTAGCTTTTTTCGTGGGTTCTCATAATATCCAACGCTTCTTTCCAAGAACTTAGCGATTTGGTTGTTACTGGAGTCGGATTCAGTATCGTGGTTACAGGATATTCATGTTCCGGTATTATTTCTCCTGCGGCATCTCCAGTTCCTATTTCGTCTTTATGGACTATTGTTTTTAGAAAATCTGTTGCATCTATTAGACCTACGAATTCTCCATTCTTATCTATCACAGGAAGACGAGATATGTTGTTTTCTCTTATAATTTTTCTTGCTTTACCAACGGTTTCGTATTTATTTATTGTTATTGGTTCATGAAGAACATCGTGCACTGCTTTCTTTGATCTTTCAAGATATTCTTCACTGTTTTTTATTATATCATGCTCAAAAACCATTCCTTCGAGTTCTCCATTTGAGAACACTGGTAATGCTTTGACATCGCTTTCAAGGAAGAGTCTCGAAATCTCGGAAAATGTCTCATCGCCGTTGAGTTTGGGAATGTTTTTCAAGACCACAGATTTTGCTTTTGTTTCGGGCGGATAATCCCTCTCTATGAGTTTGTTTATGGAAATTATACCTACGAATTCTTCATCATCAAATACGGCGACAGCCTCTTCTCCTTCTAGCATCTTTCCAACTATTTCGGATATTCTCGTATCAAGATCGACCTTGACAAAATCCTTTCTCAAAAACTCTTTCATTTAAATCACCTTTTATGGAGTTATTCTTATAATCTCGTAGTATGTGACGTCACCCTCTTCATCTATAACTGCCCACAACATTTTTGCTCTAATATTGTGTGCGAGCCTCACTGCCCTGGAGAGCTCTGCATATGAGCATGTGAAGTTCTCTGGTACGGCATGGACTATCCATTTGGTATGTTCTTTCTTCGATTTTGGCCCTTTTTTAAGTTTCACACCTCTTTCATAAACTCTGAAGTGAGTCCCGAATTTGAACCCCGTTCTGACAAGATAACCTCTTTCTCTCAGATCTTTGTATACTATATATTTTTGGGAGAATTCTCTGTCTATTTTAGTCGCAAGTTCGAAAAACTCTTTTTTTGTTAGTTCCTTACCATCTTTTTTCACTATTAATCTATTTCTCTCCATCAAGTGGAGTGCTTCACATAGACTCAGTATTAATTTGTCGTCCTTCACTTTCCCATAACATCCAATTTCGTAAACTTCTTTGGCTTCCTTTTCTCCCCAAACCACTACATCAGTCTCCAAGAATTCTGCTTCATATATCCTCCTCGGAGGTTTATCTTCTTTTTGTTTTTTCATATCTGTATTCCCTCCATACTCATCTTCATTGTACATCTTTCGCAAAATTCTTCGCTTTTATCGTCCACATCTGATACGGAATTAGAAAATGACATGACACATCTTGGATTGTCGCAGTGAGCTAGTTCAAACAGGTGACCGAGCTCATGTATGATTTCCTTTTTCGTTCTTCTAACCAAGATATCAAAATTTCGATGTTCCCCGTAGAACTCGGGGTTCAGTCTCGAGATGCTTACAACTGCAACATCTTTTTTTGCAAGGCCGAACACAAAGTTAAGCTCACTTGTGTATATGTCTTCTGAAGTTATACCAATTGCTTTTTCATCACTCTTTTTTCTCTCTTCTATTTCTTTGAGTATAATCTCTGCATCGTACTGACCCCGATAAGTGTTGAGAGAATTTTTGGGTATATCCATTTTTTCTCCAATGTAAATTTTGCTTTTAAATTCTCTGTTCAACTCGTCGACTACTGCCTTTAAAATATCTATGTTAACATCTCCAATTGGAATTATTTCTATTTTCATATTCATCAGCACTGTTTTATGGTGGGAAGGGTGGGACTCTCACCGAACCGCAGGGGGCAAGCCCCCTTCAGTTCTAGGTAATTCCTGATTCCCCCAATTTTTGGTTGGGATAAACGAACCCAACATTGTAT
>JAGHBM010000055.1 GCA_021160955.1 Candidatus Aenigmatarchaeota archaeon | reverse complement strand
TTTCAACATAATGGATCCAAATACCCATCAAGCTTTGGGAGGATTAGATATTCATTTCTACAGGTCGACACCAAGTTGTGATGTTCCAAATCCAGACCCTTCCTGTGATCTTTCAGGAGGCCCGATGAACGAGAACAACTTCTCACCATTGAAGGCTGTATTGAGGGGAGATGTGAGTGTTAGGGTAACTTATCACAACATATCCGTTCACTATGTGAATGCCGATTTATTGGCATCAGGACCTCCGGACGCATCATTCACGACTAACTACACTGGTAGTGGAATGTCAGCTGCTTGGAAGTTTGGTAGCAAAGGTCCGGACATATATAGCCAAGTATTGATAGGAATGCCTTATCCACCAACACTGACCAACGCCACGATAAGGGTAAAGATACCGGTTCTCTACGACAACGATTTCAACGTGATATGGAATGCAAGCAATGGTGATAGTATAAACGATTTGGTGGGAACGGATTATTCCGATTATCTCGGAAATGAATATGAGGTGTACCTGAATGGAACAGGCGCGGTATGTCTCGAGAACAATACCAATCTAACTGATGGTCTGTGTTACAAAGATACGGTTCACGGAGTTGTTTGGATAAAGATACCACATTTCTCTGGTATCGGTCCCGAGCTTGAGGGTGAGACACCACCATCTTCAACAACCACTACCACGACAACCACCACAACTTCAACTGTATCTGGAGAGGCTGGAGGCAGTGAAGAAACAACCACGACTGTAGCCACAACTACCGTGATGACAACAACCACAACTGCAACCACCACTACGGTGAAGGAGGTACCAGTCGAAGAAGAAGAGAAAAATGAAATAATTGACAGAATCAATCCAGAGGATCTCGGAGTGAATGAGATAAATCCAAATGATCTGGAAGTCCTGCAAGTTGGAGAAGAAAAAGAATCAACACCGTTGATAAATGATGATCTTGTGAAAGTTGCTGAGAAATTGGTCACAGATGAAAAGGCTAAAAAAGAAATAGATAACATAGGAAGGATGATCAATAAAGGAAGAGTTGTTCATGTTAAGAGTTCTCTAAAGGTTTACAAAGTCAAGAGTAAATCTACCGGCAAAACAACCTACATATCCAAGATAACTCTAACTTTCACTGCAGAGAAAGATATGAAAAATGTGGAAATAGTCGAAGTTATACCAAAGAGTGTTGCTTCAGATGTGAGTGAGATCATATTCAACGGTGAGGTTCCAGAGATATTGCAGGATGATCCAGTTGTTAAATGGAGTTTCGATTCCGTGAAGTCTGGAGAAACTAAAGATCTCAGCTATACCATTAAGAAGAAGTTGGATGAAATTCCCAGCGTCACGTTAGCTGCTGCAGGTGTTCCGAAGGAAACTGGTGGTTGGTCCTGGAAGAAGGTGATAGGAACATTCATATTGATTGTTTCAATAATCTTGCTCATATACGTAGAAAAGGACAACATCTTCGGTAAGAAACATTTCCATTTCTGATCGAAAATTAATTGTTTATAAATTTGTCATTTCTTGAATGGATAAACAACAGGATTCTTTATTCTTTTGCATTTCTCATCTGGGTGGCAGACACCAAACGATTTGTAAAAGTGTTTGTTATCGCAATTCGGTGGAAGGAGCTTTCTATCTTGTCTCTCAAACCATTTGAGTTGTGTTGAAATGTAGTTGTCTCTGAGTGGAGGCTTGTTGTTCTTGTTCCATTCGATTATTCTTTTTTTAACTTCTGGCCAACTCCAGCCTACGTTAGATAGAAAGTTAACGAGTATGAAGACACTTCTTTTTCTTCCATCGGATAATCCGCCAAGAATTTTCTTGATACATGGAGGAAACCTTTCCTCCGGAACTTTTTTTGTTTTCATTATCTTTTTGGGTTTTTCATTCTTTTTTCTACTTCTCTCTTCTTTGATCTGTGAGTACCAGTCCAGTGCGTCCATGACCAAGTTTGTAGCTTCCCCATCCTTTACTTCTTGAAAGAAGTCTTTCTTTGCCTTTATTCTTTCAGGAGTGGCATCGTCTAGTTCAAATGAATCTATATCATCAATTGATATGGGAACACTGACTAACCAACTCTTTTCGTTGATAGAATACGGTAGTCTGAAAAGGTGGCGGGAACCCCAATCTTTTTCTATCTCCACGAATATGTACGGAGTTAGTTCTTCAAGATATTGATCTACGTCTTCGACCAATTCTCTAAGTGAACCTTTTAAAGATATCAAGTCTTGGAGAAGTTTGTCCTTTATCTCGTTTCTCATGTAACTGGCTATAATTCTTGGAATTCTTGGAAATTGATTCTTGGTTGGTTCGTAATCTATTTTTTTGGGAAATGCTTTCCAAGGGACTCCAATGTGGAATCCTCTGTTACCTGAAAATTTAATTCCAGGATTTCTTATGCCATGGGATTTCAGAAATTCCACAACTCTCTTTGCCGCGAGTTTTGCTGCTTCAATCCCAAGTGCAGAATCTATGTCTATTATCAAGTCCCAGCCCGTTCTAAGTTCGTTCAACTGTTCCTCACTGAGTTTGGTGTCAAGCCTCATGGGATTCTTCCAAAGTTCGACTGATCCGTGAAAGCTCACGCATCCTCCCTTCACCATTTCTAGAACATCTCTGGGATACATTATTATGTTGGGTCTGTTCAGATACGAACCGTTGAACAACGATGCTGATATCTCTCTGTCCTTCGAATTTTCAACCAATTTGTTCAATATGTCTTCATTTGAGTAGTATTCATAGATTTCTTTTTTGTTCATTGGCGGATTCATAAAGGAGTAATGGTAAAACATCTTAAAATATGTACTATCGACATTGGTTTATGTTTGATTCGTTGTTATGTGGTTTATTTCTTGTGGAGAATTCACGAATGAGTAACACCAAAAACAATTTATATTTGAAATTCGTATTACTATATACCTATGGGGGGTGTGTCGGGACGACGCATTCTCTATATTAACATCCCGCAGTTACTGTGGGATGGAGGGTATGGAAGCCTTCGGGTGGAAGTGCCTTAATAATATGGAGAAAGTTGTCCTGTTCCCCATAGGCTTTTATTTTATATATATTTGTTGAGTTAAGTCATGGATATTCTCAGCTTTCATCTTCTAACCAAATTATTTATTAAAAGGTGATCAATTAATCAATATGGCCGTGTTCAAGGAGTCGGATGTTCCCGTATCCAATGAGATAATAAGAAGGACAAACGAGAACACAAGGAGAATAAGAAGTTTAGAAGAGTTAACGAGGATTTTAGAGAATAAAATCTACTCTCTCGAGGAGAGAATCTTAAAGAACCAAGAAGAGGTCAAAAAAAGGTTTGAGGAGCTGGAAAACAGTATAAAAGATTTAAATATAAGGTTAATGAAAATAGAAAATGAAGAGGAGAAAATAAAGAAAACTCTCGAAAAAACCGTTAAAAAACCTGAGCTCGAGGAAATTGAAAGCTTTGTTGAACTGATGAATCCTCTCAAGATGAATTTTGTTACAAGACAAGAAGTTGAAAAGATGATAAGGGAGAGCAAATGATCTCACTTCCTTTTAAGAAAGGTGGACAAAAAGTTGATCCTGTGGATAGGGTCCAAGAGTTGACTTCTCTGGGAAAGAGTGAAAAAGAAATAATAAGAACGATGAAGGAAGAAGGTTATTCCAACGAGGAAATTGCTTCTGCTTTGAACAAAGCGATAAAATTCAAGGTAACTTCTTCTTATGATGCACCATCTCCATATCCTCCTCCAATTGAATCTCCACAACCGGGACCAAATTTTGTTGCACCCCCACCTCAGGAGTCTTTTGGAACTTCAAGTGGGGATGAAAATGTAATAGAGATGAATGAAACTGAAGAAATAGAGTTGGAAGAACTTATAGAGGAGATCGTTGAAGAAAAGCTCGCTGACATAAGGAACAGCATAGACGGTATCCAGAGAGAATTCGGACAGATCCAAGAACAAATAGATGTTCTCAATCAAAGGATCGATAAACTTGAGAGTAGTGAAAAAGAGAGAGAAAAGCAGATAAAGGACATGTTGGAGGAAAGCTCCTCTCAAATGCAGAGAATAGAGGGAAGGATAGGATCTGTAGAAAGGGCGTTCAAAGAGTTCTTACCAACACTCACGGAGAATGTTAGGTCTCTGTCGGCAATTGTAGAGAAGATGAAGAAGAAATCCGAAGAAACGAATAATCTCGAACCCTCCAAAAATTAGATTACTTAATAAAAAAGTCGTTTATTTCTAAAGGAATTTTTCCCCATGTTTGTTGCACTACTATCCACACCTTAATATCAAATATTTTGCACTCACTTATCAGTGTTTTAATTGCCTTATGAAAATTTTCGATTCTTTGAGTTGCCACTTCCATAAATAGATTATATTC
>JAGHBM010000060.1 GCA_021160955.1 Candidatus Aenigmatarchaeota archaeon | reverse complement strand
TGCATCAATCCCTGTGGAAAGGAGGTAAGAATTTATTTTAAATACTGCGAAGGCGTAGTTATAAAAAGAAAATATTTAAATAGGTTTATCCATAAAAAGAGTTTGATAACTCTGAAATATTCATATTCAAAGAGGTGATTTGAATGTCCGATGAGCTTGAAAAGAAGATTTTGGAGGCTGTTGAAATAGCCAGAACTACAGGAATTGTTAGAAAGGGAACCAATGAAACAACTAAGGCCGTTGAAAGGGGGCAGGCAAAATTGGTTATAATAGCTAAGGATGTTGATCCACCTGAGATCGTAATGCACCTACCACCGCTCTGTGAAGAGAAGAACATACCTTACGTCGAGGTCAGTAGCAAAGATGAGCTGGGTAGGGCGGCTGGAATCGACGTCAGGTGTGCCTCTGCGGCAATAGTTGATCCAGGAGATGCAAAGAAACTCATAGACGAAATCCTCGGTAAAGGCAAGAAAGAGGAAAAGGTTGAAGAGAAAAAAGAGGAGAAACCCGAAGAATCGAAACCAGAGGAAAAAGAACAAAAAACTGAGAAAGAAGAAGCTAAAAAAGACGAAAAGGAACAAGAGACCGTAGAAAGCAAGGAACCTGAAGAAAAACAAGAGCCTGAGAAGGAAGAATCCAAAGAAGAAGAGCCTAAAGAGGAGTCTGAATAATTTTAGGTGTTTCTATGCCAAAGGAGGAAAAGAAGAGTTCCAATGTTAGTAGTGATGCTGTTCCAGCCGAGATCGTCAAGATCTTGGGAAGGAGTGGTGTGAAAGGAGTTACTGTAGTCAGATGTAGGGTTCTCGAGGGAAAGGACAAGGGTAAAATCCTTCAGAGAAACGTCATGGGTCCCGTTAGAATGGGAGACATATTGATGCTTCGTGAAACGGAGATGGAGAGCTCCGGAACTTTTGGTAGATGAATATGAAGTGCTCTTATTGTGGAAGGGAAATAAAGAAAGGAAGGGCCAGGCTGTTCGTGAAGAACGACGGAACTATACTGAGCTTTTGCTCTTCCAAATGTGAAAAAAGTTACATGATGAAAAGGGATCCGAGGAAGAAGAAATGGACAATGATAAGTAGGAAGTTGAGGGGTAAGGAACAATGAAGATAGTGTTCTTGGGACCTCCTGGTGCTGGCAAGGGAACTTATGCTTCACGTCTACAAGACAAATTTGGTTGGCCACACATTTCCACGGGAGATCTGGTTAGGGAAGAAATAAAAAACAACACCGAGATAGGAAAAAAGATAAAACCATATTATGATGAAGGAAAATTAGTTCCAGATGAGATAGTAATCGAAATGCTCAAGGAGAGACTCTCAAAGGATGACTGTAAAAATGGTTTTATACTCGATGGATTTCCAAGAAACCTGAACCAGGCGAAAGAACTTGAGAAAATAACCGGTATTGACTTGGTAATAAATTTGGTTGTTCCAAAGGATCTCATAATCAAGAAACTCTCCGGCAGGAGAATTTGTAAAAAATGTGGTGCGATTTACAACATAAATGAAATAAGGATCGGGGACAGGGTTTTACCGGCTCTAAAACCTAAGGTTGATGGAATATGTGATAAGTGCGGTGGTGAGCTGTATCAGAGGGACGATGACAAGCCCGAGGTCATAGAAAAGAGACTCATCGAGTATCAAAATCAAACTGCACCGCTCATAGATTACTACAAAGAAAAGGGCCTTTTGAAAGATGTCGATGGTGTTGGAACGGTCGACGAAGTTCTCGAAAGAATAATCAGTATTTTGAACACCTAAAATTTCCTATTGGTTCTTTTCTATTTTTAAATATGTTGATAATCAAATTTTATTGATTGAAAGGTTTCGAGCTGCAAGATTTAATTTTTAATTTTAAAGGTGGGTTTATGATTCGTCAACCAATCATCACGGTCTTGGGTCACGTGGACCATGGAAAGACAACCATATTGGACAACATAAGAAAAACTGCAGTGGCTTCTGGTGAGGCGGGCGGAATAACCCAACACATAGGTGCTACGGAAGTTCCATTGGATGTGATCAAGAAGATATGCGGCTCGCTGATATCCGATGAGAAGATACAGGTTCCCGGATTGTTGTTCATAGACACCCCTGGGCATGAGGCTTTCACTACCTTGAGAAAAAGGGGTGGAAGTATAGCCGATCTCGCTGTGTTGGTTGTAGACGTAAATGAGGGGTTCAAACCACAGACCGATGAAAGTCTAACTTTTCTGAGGGAATTCAAAACTCCTTTTGTCGTGGCTGCGAACAAGATAGACAAGATAAGGGGATGGAAGAGAAACAACACAAAGTATTTCTCCAAGTCAATAAAAGAACAGAGTGATGAAGTCAAAAGAGAGCTTGATGAAAAGATTTATAGGCTGGTTGGGGAGCTCAGCGAAAGGAGATTCAATTCAGAGCGTTTTGATAGGGTGAGAGATTTCAAGACTACAGTTGCGATAGTACCCACATCAGGCATAACTGGAGAGGGTATAGCAGAATTACTTATGGTATTAATCGGTCTTTCTCAACAATTCCTAAAGGACAGGTTGGAAATAAAAGGAACCAACGGATTTGGTAACATCCTTGAGGTCAAAGAAGTCAGGGGTCTTGGAACTACAATAGACGTCATACTCTACGATGGTAGGATAAAGAAGGGAGATTACCTGATAATAGGCGGCAAACCTCCGATAGTCACCACCGTGAAGGCTCTCTTGAAGCCAAGGGAACTCGGCGAGCTCAGAGTTGAGAAGAAATTTAACTATGTGGATGAGGTCACTGCCGCTGCAGGTGTTAAGATATCCGCTCCTTCTCTTGAGAATGTCGTTGCGGGATCACCCATAAGGACATGTGAAAAGAAAGAAGATGTCGACAAGCTAATAAACGAGTTGGAGACAGAAGAAGACATCGAAATAGAAACCGACAATGAAGGCGTGATTCTCCGTGCGGATACCATAGGATCGCTTGAAGCTCTCATCAAAATTTTAAAAGACAACAATATCCCCATAAGAAAGGCCAAGATAGGGTCGGTTTCAAGAACAGATGCGATGGAAGCAAGTTCGATGAAAGATCCCCTTAATAGGGTCATATTTGCCTTTAATGTCCCCATAGGGCCCGAGGTAAAAGATGTTGAGGGTGTCAAAATATTCAAGGGAAATGTTATTTACAAACTCATAGAAGAATATGAAGAATGGTCCCAGAAAAAGAAAGATGAGATGGAAAGAGAGAAATTGGAGTCAGTCATAAGACCAGGAAAGATAAAGATATTGCCCGGATTTGTCTTCAGGGCGTCCAATCCTGCTATAGTAGGGGTTGAGGTTTTGGGCGGTGTCCTGAAGCCGGGATACAGCCTCGTAAAGGGAAGCAAAATAATAGGAAAAATAGAGCAAATTCAAAAGGAAGGTTCGAATGTATCCCTTGCCAAGCATGGTGACAAGGTTGCCGTGTCAATTTCAGGTCCAACCGTTGGGAGACAGATAAAAGAAGGGGATGAACTCTATACGGCTATGGGAAAAGAGAACCTTAGAAAACTCGAAGAGCTCAAAAACCTCCTATCGGATTCAGAGATACAAGTATTGGAAGAAATAAAGGATAAAATAAAAGAAATAGAAGGTTAGTCGATTACACTTTCTATTATTATTC
>JAGHBM010000005.1 GCA_021160955.1 Candidatus Aenigmatarchaeota archaeon | reverse complement strand
CTCCTTTGCTTTATCGTAGAGCAAGAAATACCTCAAGGGTGTAGTTGCATTTACCCAAAGATTTGAGGCATTGGTATAATAATCCACTGACGGATGATAGGAGAAGTTTCCCTTGTAGAATAACTTGACAAAATTATTGTTGTAAGTCATGTTGAGATTGGTATGATTTTCGATGCTTATTGAAATTTTGTCAAAATATTTCTCATAGGTTTGATTTACCCTCTTGAATAACTGGTCTGCAACTAAATCCTCGGGAGGGATTCCTTTTTTACAGTTCCAACAAACCATATCAGATACCATATCCCATGGCTCGTCGAAAATCGTTCCATTCCTCCCGTTCTCATATGCAAGGTTCTCAGCAGTTATCCAGAGTGAATTCTCGAGGAAGTGTAAGTCAGATTCAAACATAAATTCATTGCCACTCCATTTGGACATCTCGTATTTCTCCGTGCCGATCGAATTGGCAAAAAACTCACCGCTCTTGAATAGGAAGAAAATTCCCATGAATATTACAAAGAGAATTGCCAACATACCTAACAATCCTACACCTTTCCTATTCATACATACACCCATATCTTAGCTTCGGTTGAGTTTCCACCTAAAAGTGGGATTCTTCTGTATATTATGACATAATTCGATGTTGGAGATCCTTCGATCGTTATCGTCTTGTCTTCAACTGTCAATTCAACGTACTTATCTTTGAAAGCTTGTTCGAGACCTTTTTTTATTTCAGGTATGAGTTTGTCATCGCCGGTTATCGCATACTCTGATATGAGATTATCCAACCTTGTCAGAGGATAATCAGACTTCGTTATGAGACCTGTCGTAGTCGAGAGTTCATTGGAATACCCGCTTTCAAATGTGAATTTTATCGAACCTACAGTTCCAACGCCAAGAGAACTGTAGAAAAAGCTAATAAGTACCAAAACAACGAGACCTACTGTAATGGATGCCAATATCGCTATTTCTGCTATCAATCCCTTCTTCATGCTTTCACCACAGGAATTTAGTCAATCATTACAGGAATTCTATTGAATTCCACTTCGAGTTTTATACCACTTGAAGTTGCTACCTTCTTGAACGTGACCGACTTATACTTCATGGGATCAAACACCTTCTTATCATCTATATTCAACTTGGAATTTAGCAATTTCCTACAATGATGTACGTCTTCCTTTTCATAACATACTTTATTTTTTTTGAAAATTATCTTTTTCTCTGATCTTAGTTCTACCGTCACAGATTCGCTCGATATCCATGCTTTCTCTGCGGCGTAAACGGATTTTACAACTGGATCCGAATAGAACTTGTAAAATTTTATTCTCCCGTTGTGAATCGTCCCGTCGGGGTATCTTATCAATACGAGTGAATCTCCATATTCTTTTTTTCTAAATCCGTTATATCCAAATTCCCATTCTTTTCCAGTATCCAAGTCTTCTACTTTCACGCTATATCCCAGGCCAGGAAGGTACGCACAGTCAAGCTCTCCGCCACCATCAACATCATCAAGTTTTGTGGAGTTCAAAACACCAAGAGTACCGGTACTCAGACAATCCTCTGAATAGATGATCTTGTTGAACGTCGGTAAAGCCTTCAGCTCCTCCGTGGACAAAGAGAGCCCAATGTTTATGTTTATGTGGGAACCGAATATCAGTATGATTGCTAGTGCATAGAATATTATGGCAAAAAAACCAACTATAATCCAGAGTAAGAATCCTCCTTTTTTCATTTTAACCACATCTATCACAGTCAACATAGCACTTTGCTTTACAAGTCTTCTTCGTACAACCAAATAGATAGTATGATGGAACTTTGTAAGTGCATGTTGGGACATCATCAGTTTCAGATATGCATGACTCTTTTGTTACACAACTCTTTCCACTACAAAAGTCCAACCACCCACCACTACACTTCTTGGGTGGGCAATATCTCTTACATTTGTGACATTTGCCGTCATCTTTACAGGAGTAACCGTATTCGCATTTTCCGTCACAACAATCCTCATCTGGACCTCCACATTCTTCACCTGACCAGCCTTCCTCGAATACATAGATTCCCGTATCGTTCTTCATGACTATCAATTTTTTTTGACAATTCAGACACGTTATTATCTTCTTCGGTGCTTTGAATTCATCGAGCGTAAACAAACCAAACGATGACTTGACTTCATCGTTTGCAAGAAATATTTTTGGTTTGTAGATGGCCGTAGTCTTCACATATCGTTTGTCCCCGAACAAACTTATCTCACAGTTGCTACAGCTTATAGAAACATTCATCGTTATGAATTTATTCTCTGAAGATATCATGTTGATGGCTGAGATTATCTTTTCAGTAACCGAATAGGCAGATTTCAATGCCATGTCTTCCGAGACATACCTCGCATATATGGGCGGAAAGGTCAGAAGAATGAGAAGTGTGAATATGACACCGAGTAATATCGTTATTATGAACCTTGTTGATGCCATGTCAAATCACTACCTACCACCAGATCCTCCGCCACCAAATCCACTTCCAGTACTGGATGATCCTCCTCCACCACAGCTGCTAGGACTTACTCCATTGCATACTCTTTGTAAAGGATTGCTTCCATGTCCACATAGTACGCTATAATCTGGGTCCGGCCAACCGTGTTTTAAAACATTATCTTCGCTTATATGGAGAGTCTTTGCGACTGTATTTATCAAGGCACTAAATGCCCTACCACTGGCTTTGTCAGCGGTTTCCCAAATGCTTCCACTCAAACCAACATTGCCGTAACAATAGTTTAATATTTTGCCTCCTTTTTTAGGAACTTTCCAATCTTTGTAACAGAAGTTAACTTCGTTATTTACATCATCGTAATAAACGGTCACGTTGGCATAGCAGGGACTCAATATCCAGAACTTATGGACCTTGCAATCCGGCGGAACTTTCAAGTTGCTGTACTTTGGCTGCAAATCTCTCTCGAAGAATCCATAGCAAATCGTATGATCCTTTTCTGGACATACCCTTGGATAGTGATCCCAATTGAATTTATGTTCTACCACTTCTATGGAATCAAGGGCGTCGCCAGCTGCCTGGGCAGCAATAACACTAGCATCTATTTTATCACCGTAATATATCACCCATTTTGGGTCGATACCACCTCCCAAAATTAATGAGGAAAACCATGTATGTTCGCCTATTTTTGATACAAATCCATTGACATCTTGTGGCATTCTTATCATCACGGTTCTTGTATAAGAAGGATCCCTGTGATTGCAAACGTCGTTTATGGCGTCCGTAAGTAATGCAGCGGAACCTGCCGTTGCCCTTGCTTCACTCCAATTGTTTATGACACTCGTGACTTTTATAACCATGATTATTGCAATCACTATGAATACTATCTCAATTATGGTCCACATGGCTCTGGTGATGCTTCCTTTTTTCATACGATACCACCGATTGATTTTTTTATCATCTCAACCAAGGGCAAACTCTTATCTTTAATCAGATACGTGATCAACATGAATATTATTAGACCAATCAAAGAAATTATTATTATAACCAGAATTTTCAAGCCCTGTTTCTCGCCCATTAACCAGTCACCCACTTTCTCATTGCCATGTCCAAAAATTCGTAGCTTCTTCCTTTGACGTACATCACTATGGTCAATATCAACAATATGACCAAAAGTGCAACTATCGTTATCAATAGTATCCTTGGGATTTCTCCTTTCTTCACTAACCACCACCCATTATGGTATTTATAACCGGACTTAAAATGTTCGTATCAAAGGCATTAATCTCTCCTTTGCTCTTGCTGAGTACGAAGAGTATGATTATGGCTAAAATCACGAGAACTATTACTATTGCTATGATAAAACCGATTATTTTGCTTGTCATCCCTTTCATTTCAACACCCGCAGGAGGATATTTTTGGTATGAATATCTTAAGGGGCCCCGACAACCAAGTTGACATTCCTTCTTTCACCGAACAAATGAAATCGCAGGCAAATGAACCACTGGTGGCCGGAGACTTGTAGATCATTACAGCTAAAGATATCACAACTACTGCAACGACTATGGCGACTACTATTATTATCAAAGTCCCGTAGCTTAGTTCAATAGATCCTTTTCTCATGCCAAGCCACCAGATATTTTACTCAATATATCACCGTATATTGACGCCAACAACCACAAGATCAATGCCGAGGCAACTATCACAGTTAATATTTTCAATAGAGTTCCTATTGCAAATCTCGTAGAGCCTTTCATGTGAACACCTTGAAACTGAAATGAACCGGATTCTTACCTGCGCCGAATTTTAACCAAACGTATAGACAGAAAAGTATCAATCCTATTCCAAGAAGTATCTCCAATAAAACCGAGAGGCTGAACCTTAGCGTGGCCTTCAAGCTATACCACCTACGAGGAGGTTTTTTATCATCGGTGCAAATGTGTAGTAACTTCCGAACAAACTAAATGTATATACTATCAAACCTATTAATAAAGTCCATCCTATGTAATCTTTTTCCCCAACTTTGTCGCTGAGTCCATTTTCTATACCGTTTATCAATATCGCAAGAAGTATACAGACTTCGATGAGGTATATGCCAACTATCAGTTGGAAAACTCCTATGGATATGGTCTCACCAACTCCTCCCCATCCGCTTATAAGCATCACGTTCAAGTTTGGCGATACTTCAGTTGTTTGAATGGCCGATAGGCTTTCTCTTAGAGTGGAGAATATCATCATCATGACCGCGGCCATCGTTGTCGTTATTCCTGAAATTAGTGGCGCAAGAAACATTGCCAAGAATTTCATGCTTGTTGTGGTTTCACTCAACATATCCTTGAGTTCTTCCTCGGTGATTTTCATATGCTTGACGTACCTAGAGATTGCCATCGCGCTGAGGGCGGCATTTCTGACACCTTTCTTGCTTGCCTCGAGAATGACTCTCATAACATTTATGACCATTTTGGATGGGTAATCCCAAACGGCACCGAACTTCCTATCGAAGAGAGCTGGTTCCAATGCCAGTCCCGCTCTGTTCATATTGTCTAAAGCCTTCCTGAACATTTCAGATATACTCAAATTAGATTCTTTTTCAACTGTTTCTTCCATCGCTTTCTCCATTGGACTACCGAGGGCAAGTCTATGTCCGAATTGAAATAGTACCTCGGCAAACTCACTCTGAATTTTAACTATCTGTTGCCTTATGTTGTTCTTGCTCCTGCTGTCGATTATTGAAATCAAAGACACACCTATACCAATTCCCCAGACTATTATCATGGAATATATCAGATTTAAAAAGTCTATCTTGCTCGGTGTTTTCAACATCATGTTTGCACCGAAGAATATAAGAACGAAGGAAATTGCGGCACCGAATGGCCATAGCGGAACTAATCTATCCCCGATCTTTATTTTTCCTAAAGGAGAATATTTGGGATGAAGGGATATGTCTGGTGCGGAAAAACACATGGGCCTCCTTCTGAGTGTTTGTATTGTTACATAGTAAATTATTGATGGCAAAACTATATCGTATCCGACAACCAAGAGAACCGGATTTATGGATTCACTGAGCATTAGGAATAATATCGGGAACATAATCAAGAGCAGTATTGGTAGAGTGATACCCAATGCATATATCAACATCACCGGAAGCCTTAGTGACTGTGTGTAGTGCTTCATGTTTTCCCTTGTGTCGTCAAGTATCCTAGTCACGGCCTCATCGAGAAGTGCGTGTCTCCTTGCTTCGGGTTGCTCCAAGCTCGTCCTTATGAGATGCATGGCTTCTATGAACCCATTATTTCCTTTCCATTTCTCAAGGTAATCCTCTATGGCATCATAAATATTCTCATACTTTCTGACCTCTAAGTCCCATAGTATCTTTCTCAAATCGTAAGCCAGCGGTCCAGACAAATTTCTCGCGGCAAATCTTATAGCCCCCTCCAAGTTGGGACTTGCCCTCATGTATATGACCATGTATATTACTGCGAGTATTATCTCTTCAGATGCTTCTAACCTGAACCTCTGGGCCAAGTAAGAAGGGTACTTGACGAGAAAATATATTATGAGCAAACTTCCAGCCATCATTGAGAGAAGGATAACCAAATTTTTAGTCAACAACAGCAAGATTATGGAAAAAATTATGAATAACAGACTGCTCAGAATGGCGAAGGAAAATGCTCCCTTTGGCGTTATCATTAGATGAGCAAAGTCTATGGCTCTTTGCATTTCCTCCTTGAGTTCTTTATCCGGTTCTACATTGAGAAACTCTGAGAACTTACAGAGCTTTTCGTAGAGCGTTGGTTCACGTATCTCTTCTTCCTTGAATTCTCTGTATTCCTTGCTCTCCTTGGGGATCCCTTCACTTTCTCCAGGAAACTTGAAAGACGGTTGCGTTTCCCTTATTATCCTTCGAATCTCTTCAATTCGCTCTTTTTCTTTGTCTTTTTCACTCATACAAGTAAAATTAAGAATTAGCTAAAATAATAATTTATTGGGAATTTATCATTCATCACGTTCGCCGGCAAGTTTGGCTCCTTCACCGTTCAATATCTGTCGCAGTCTCTCTTCAAATGAATATTTTTCTTCCACCAACTCATCGTAGTACGTCTTATATGGAATGTTCTCAACCGTGTTTTTTGTTATACCTCTTTCAGACATTTCTTTCATACACCTATCTATGAAACCAACGTCTCCAAGTATGTATCCGTAGTAAAAGGCTTCCTTAAGTGGTTCTCCTATTTCCTCTGGTTTTTTCTTGAATATTTTCCTTTCGTTCTCTTTGTATTCAGTGACGTATCTCTTCCATGCGTTGTCCATTGCCTCCCTTATGATCTGCCTCTGATCCTTCTCTTCCAATCTCGATAGGTATCTTAGAATTGCATTCTTCTCATTCGATTCATCTATCTCTTTCGATATCTCTCCACACAGCTTCTTCAGCTCGGTGTACATCGTCTATAAGATATGAACTGAGATATTTAAGGATGATGAAACTCTCAGAACCTAAAAATTTGGCACTTATGGGTTCTATCTCTTGAATTTCTTATTTCTGGCCATTCTACTCTCAATTTTGTGAACTAACAGCCTCGTCTCGAGTGCCACTTCCGGATTGACCGAAATCGAGTCAATGCCCTTCTCGACGAGAAATCTTGTGAAATCCTCAAAATATGAAGGTGCCTCACCGCAAATGGATACTTTCTTGCCATATTTATGCGCTGTTTTTATCAGCATTTCTATCATTCTCTTAACGGCAGGGTCCCTCTCGTTGAAAGTCTTCGAGAGCTTTTGATTATCACGGTCTATACCGAGTGTGAGTTGGGTCAGGTCGTTGGACCCTATGGAGAACCCGGAGAAGTACCTCGAGAACTTATCTGCCAATATGACGTTTGACGGTATTTCAGCCATCACGAAGACGTCAACATTCTTAAGGCCTTCTTCTCTCATTATCTTGAGTACTCCTTTTGCCTCTTCAATGGTCCTGCAGAATGGTATCATTGGCATAACATTTTTAAGTTTCATCTCATCCCTGACCTTTTTCAGTGCTCTACACTCCAACCTGAAAGCTGGTTCGAAATCAGAGATGTATCTCGATGCACCCCTCCAACCTATCATTGGATTGTTTTCCTTTGGCTCAAATTCTTTTCCACCTTTGAGGCCGGCGTACTCATTCGTCTTGAAATCAGAAAATCTGAGAATTACCGGTCTGGGATAGAAAGCCGCGCCTATCTTTGCTATTCCCTCGGCAAGTTTGTCGACGAATATCTTTTCTTTTCCTTTCTTGATCATTGAAAGCGGATGTTCGCCTATCGAGGATATTATGAACTCTTCTCTTGCCAAACCGACACCGTCCACGGGCAACAATGACTGGGTCATGGCTCTTTCAGGTATTCCAACATTAACGTAAATTTTTGTCTTGGTTTTGGGTAGTTTCTTGACATCGGTCTCCTTTACATCGAACTTGAGCAAACCTTTCCATACCCTGCCCTTTTCACCAGTGCAATCAACTGTGACCTTTTGACCACTCCTCAACACTTTTGTACCTTTCTCGGTACCAACTATCGCGGGTATTCCAAGTTCCCTTGAAACTATCGCGGCATGAGAAGTTCTTCCGCCCCTGTCGGTTATTATCGCTGATGCCACCTTCATTATCGGTTCCCAGTCCGGATCAGTTTCCTTGGTTACCAATATTTGTCCTTTTTTGAACTTCGACATCTCCTTGACGGATCTTATGACGTTAACTTCTCCACTTGATATCTTTTTTCCTATGCTTTGTCCTGTGAGTATGACCTGACTTTTTTCCTTGAGAACATAAGTCCTGATTTTCGAAGTTGCTTTGGCATAGACGGTTATTGGACGTGCCTGTATCATCCATATGCCGTTTTCGTCCTTTGCCCATTCCATATCCATTGGTCTTCCATAGTAATCTTCTATTTTCTTACCGTATCTTGCAAGCTTTATGACCTCGTCGTCACTTAAACAGAAAGATTCTCTCATCTTCTTTGGGGTTATCTTTTTCTTAACGCCCCTCTTGCTTCTCACTTCCATTATCTTCTTACTACCAAGTGTCTTAGATATTATGGTCATAGTCTGTTTCAACACGTAAAAGCCGTCGGGATTAACTTTTCCCTGGACTATGTAATCACCAAGTCCCCAACTACCGTTTATGTATATGAAATTCCTGTGACCAGAATCAGGATCCAGAGTGAACATCACACCGGAACTCTTGGAATATATTAATTTTTGAACACCAACGGAGAGCTTTACCTTGAAATGATCAAATCCCTTATCCTCCCTGTACGATATTGCCCTATCGGTGAAAAGGGATGCCATGCATTTCTTTACGGAGTTTAGAAGATCCCTTTCGCCGATGACGTTAAGATAACTCTCTTGCTGTCCGGCAAAACTCGCATCTTCAAGATCTTCCGCCGTGGCAGAGCTTCTGACCGCGACTGCAACATTTCCAGACTTCCCAGACAACTTCTTATACGAATCAATTATCTCCTTCTTGAGGTCGTCGGGAAACTTTCCTGAGAGAATTAGGTTTCTAATTTCCCTTCCAATTTTTGAAAGGTTCCTTTTGTTCTTGTCGAGCCTCTTTATAGCTTCTTTTATCCTGCTCTTAAGATTATTTTCATCCAAGAAACGGTCGTAACCCTTGGTGGTTATGGCGAATCCGGGTGGGACTGGAACGCCAGTTTTACGTGTCATTTCACCCAAATTGGCATTTTTACCTCCTACGAGGGGAACGTCTTTCCTTGAAATTTCATCAAACCAAAGAACATATTTCATATCACCATCTCCTTTAGAGTTTTATACGGGTCTTTTGACTCAACGACCTCCGATGAGATTAAGACTCCGACCGCACCGAGTTCCTTTGCCTTCTCAACATCCTCCCTACTTGATATTCCAGCACCGCAGAGCAAAGGAATGTCAACTGTCCTCCTTACATCAGTTATGAGTCCGGGTCTTTCCTTGCTTATGGATCTTCCAGTCCCTATGAGGTCTGGAGGCTCTATTGCTATGTAGTCCGGTTTCAACTTAGATATTTTTTCACACTCCTCAACGTTTGAGCAACAAACCATTGTCTTTAATCCAATTTCTCTGCATCTCTTTATCAGGAAGTCTATCTCTTCCAAAGAGATTCTCTTCTCACTATGGTTGAGGAGCGTACCGACTGCACCGGCCTCCTTGACTGCTTCAGCCAAAATGTGACCGGTACTCGGACCGGGAAGTATCGGATCGATGTGTTGAGAAAAGGTTGGAACCATTTTGGAGACTTTCGGTATGTCTGTGAATTGAGGACAAGCGATTATTTCAGAATTAGTCTCTTCAGAAACTTTTTTTATTGCATTCGCAAGCCTTGTTGCACCATCACCCGTGGCTTCAAGATATGTTTTGAAATTTATCACATAGAGCATAAATATGATTTTTGATCCCCTTTATAAATTTTTAATCACCAGTGGATTGCCGTTGTCCTTAACTATTTCACTCAATTCCTTCAGTCTCTCAACTGATACGGTCTTCAAGAGCTTTTCATCCTTTATGGTATCTTGCCATATTGCCCTTCCACCTGCAAATCCAGATGCACCTCCCTTACACGCAATCTCAACTGACTTCTTGAATTCATCGTATTCCTTCCCACCACTGAGAACTATCCACGGGACCTTTATCCTCTTCGTGAGTTTTCTACAGTTTCTCAATGTGGACGGTGCCTCAGTTTTCAGAACGTCTATGCCCAACTTTGAGATTCTTTCGGCAGATTTCACTATGTAGAGATCTCTGTTTTCTTCAACGCCGTAGAGTGAGAATTCACATATCAGTGGTATGTTTTCCCTCTTACATTCCTGGGAGACTTTTCTCACCAGTTTCTCTTGATGCCCCCTTGCAGATTTTTCAGGATTGTAATATATCAAAAGCTTTATTGCATCGGCACCGAGATCCTTTAACTTTCCAGCATCCCAGTCATCCAGAAGAACGGTCTTCCTGTTGTCATCCCGTCCCACATAACCACTCTTCTCCCTTGACAATATCAAACCGGACTTGACCTCGTCTATTGCCTTGGCACCGTAAACGGGATCCAAAAGAAATCCTGAAGCGTGAGGAGAGAGTACATTGGCAAGGTTTTTCTTAACTCTTATGATCTCCTTTTCATCCTGCGTGTTGAGAAGTCTTTTCAGCGACTCCCTATGATCCGCCGCCAATATAAAAAAGAATCCATCTTTCATGATATTCTTCAAACTCATTTCATCCTCTCCAACAGATTTTCAATCACAAAACTACTTCCAGACACAACATCTCCCAACCCAACGGTTATCTTCGGGTCTGGGTTAACTTTGTTTGGAACTACAACAACCGTGAATTCATTTCCATTCTTGATGAATTCTTCCAATTTTTTCTTTTCTTCAATTCCAATTGGAGATGGCTCTACGTTATCAGATAACCTCATGTTTTCCCACGTCTCTTCAAGATCCATAGATCGAGCAAAACAAAGACCCCTCGCAACTTCATAACCTTTTTCTATTGATTCCTTGCCAACGTAGTTTTTGCTAACACTTATGAAATAATGTTTCTTATGCATCTTAACACACTTCAAATTCAATCTCTCCAAGATCGTCTTCATCGCTTTGTATTCTCCAATTATGCCTTCTTCCGTGATTGGTTCTCCCAGAACTTCCAAAATTAATCTCAGCTCACTCGAATCCATATCTACGACGTCAACATTTCTTGCGATGTGCTCGACAATTGCTTCTCTTATCTTCACATCGGAGATGCTCGCAAATTCAAGTTGTTTTGGAACCGAAATTCTCTTTAGAACTTTTTCTCCTGCAATGATTTGTTCCATGTAGTCACTGTCTGAATACTCCCTCTTGACATCGTGATAACCTGAAAGAATTGCCACATCCGAAATTTCGTTTATCTCATCTATGTGAGACTCAAGAAGCTGGCTCTTTATTCTATCTTCGTCCGGACGGGATGCCGCAATGAACCTGCTACTGTCCCTAGCCACGACATCAAAAATCTTTTCTCCCTTCTCAAACTCAAATATCCAGTTTATCTTCGTTATGGCATCTTCGAGGTAATACCCTGACTCTTTCCATCCGTCAGGAGTTAAAAATTTCAAGTTTGGTCTCTTAACGAACAATTCGGATTGTTCCCTTGAAAGGAGGGGGAAATACACGAGACAGTTGAATCCCAACCTTGCAAGCATGTTGGCCATTATCCCTATCTGACCACCCATTCTCCTTTCCTTTATGGTCACGTTCCTCTTGAGCCATTCACCAACTTCTTTGGATATTCTCAACTCGGATCCAATTCCCGTTCTCATTGAATTCAGTATGGCGGCGAGCAAGTCTTCCCTCGTATCTATGGTAACGGGCTCCCTCCCATCGGCCTCGAGGTAATCTTGGTACGAGAATAATCTCTCGATCTCTTTAACATCTACGATTGCGTCTATGTTTGCATTGTAGGCTAAGAATACGGTAAAATTCTTTGCAGCTTCTTTAATCTTTTCATACCACATAAGGACTGTCAATATTTAATTTGTTAACCTAAATTAAAAACTTTGCTTGGAACAATTTCTTTAAAAATGATGAAAACGAATAAAATATTGTATGATTAAAGTCGCGATAAACGGGTTTGGTAGGATTGGAAGGAATTTCTTCAAGGCATCGTTGAAGAGCAAAATATTTGAAGTTGTGGCTGTCAACGACCTAACCGATCCCAAAACTCTGGCACATCTCCTGAAGTATGATTCCGTGTTCGGTAAATTTGATGGAAACGTAAAATACACGGAAGATTCTATAATCGTTGATGGAAGGGAAATAAAGGTTTTTTCTGAACGTGACCCATCGAAGTTGCCTTGGGGTGAACTTGGAATTGACGTAGTGGTCGAGTCCACTGGCATATTTAGAACGAGAGAACTTGCCTCGAAGCACATAGAAGCTGGTGCAAAAAAGGTGATAATATCGGCACCACCGAAGAGTCCCGATGTGAAGCAAATTGTGATGGGAGTGAATCAAGAAACGTATGATCCTGAAAAGGATGACATAATTTCAAATGCATCTTGCACCACAAATTGCGCCGCGCCCATAGCAAAGGTCATAAACGACAACTTCGGTATAAAATACGCGAACTTGACAACGGTCCACGCATACACAGCGGACCAGAGGCTTTTAGATGCACCACATCACGACCTCAGAAGGGCGAGAGCAGCGGCGGTTTCAATCGTCCCGACCACGACCGGTGCAGCAAAAGCAGTGAGTGAAGTTATACCAGAACTGAAGGGCAAGATGAACGGGACGGCAATAAGGGTTCCAGTTCCAGATGGATCAATAATAGATCTTGTGGTTCATTTGGAGAAGGAAACAACCGTTGAGGAAGTCAACAAGTTGTTCAAGGATGCATCCATGGGAAATATGAAAGGTATCATCGAGTATGCGGAAGAACCGATCGTCTCTTCGGATATCGTTGGAAATCCTCATTCTGCAATATTTGATTCATTGTTAACACACGTCAACGGCAACGTACTGGAAGTTTTTGCATGGTACGACAACGAATGGGGATATTCAAATCGGTTGGTAGATTTAATAGAGTACATTGTAAACAGATGAATAGTCCAACGTTTTATATTAGAGTTTAGTAAACCTAATTATGGACATTTTTAGATCTTATGACATAAGGGGAAGGTATCCACACGAGTTAAATGAAGAAATTGTCTTCAAGGTAGGATTGGCATTTGGTAAGTATATTGGTAGAAAGAAAGTCGTTCTCGGTATGGACGCAAGAGCATCGTCACCATCACTTAAGAAGTCACTGGTGAAAGGACTGACACTCACCGGAAATAAAATCATTGATATCGGATTGTGTACAACACCAATGACTGACTTCGGTACGTGGACATTGAAGGCAAACTATGGAACGATGATAACCGCCTCACACAACCCATCTAGTTACAACGGAATAAAATTCGTTAAGAACGTTAATGGGAATGTACTCCAGGTTGGAATGAACGCAGGACTGAAAGACATCAAAAAAATATTCTCGAAGATCAACAACACAACTTTCAATGGAAAGAAAAAAGGTAAGACAAACAGGAGAATCCTCAAATTGTACGTGAGTTACCTCCTGAAAAAGCTTGAAAAAAGATCTGGACTTAGGATTGTCATAGACTATGGAAACGGTGTGGGAAGCATTCCGACGATCCCGTTCTTCAAGAGAACTAAATTCGAGACGACACATCTATTTTCTGATCCAGATCCAAATTTCCCGAATCATCTTCCGAATCCAAGTG
>JAGHBM010000027.1 GCA_021160955.1 Candidatus Aenigmatarchaeota archaeon | reverse complement strand
CTGTTTTCTCTTCAATGTCTTTTAAGCAACTTTTTAGAACCCTTACTCTATCTTTTGAAATTCTAATCGTTTTAATCATTTAGAAAACCTTAAATTTCTATATTTTTTAAGTAGCCCTTTTTCTTGAGTACGTATGCTTGGTTCTTCGTGTACTTCCAAACGAGGTCTCCTCTCGTATCGTATTGATATTCCCAAGGCTTTATAAGAACTATGTCGTCTACCCTTGTCCATATCCTTTTTTTCATTTTACCGGGTATTCTACATATTCTTTCCTTTCCATCATCGCATTCAACTTGTATTCTATTTGCTCCCAACATTGCAGTAACTTTTCCAAGTATCTCACCTTCTTTGGGTATTCTAACTCTAATAACTTCTTCTTCCATTTTGTATCACCATTCACAATCTAAGTAACATCGTTGATCTATATAAATTCTTACCATCTTTCATACCAACTAAGGTATACGACGTTTTTATCTCATTGTATTTGATCGATCTTGATATTTTGTTCAGCAAGCTCTTCGGCGTAATATATACATCAACACCATTCTTATTTTTTAAAATCTTTACTATAAATCCATTGTTGTTGTACACTATGTTTTCTATATCTCTCAAAGTTTTCTCTAACTTGTTTTTGTCCTTAGACCTTAATTGGATGACGGACTCATAATAACCACCGACTATCTTTCCACAAGTATCACACAGCTTTTCTTCTATTGTTATCTCAATTTCCTTAGTCTCGGATTTCTTAACTTTTTCATTTAAGAATCCAGAGGCTTTTATCTTCACCAGTAGTTTTTTGTTTTTCCATTCTTTCTCGATTTTTATCTTCTCTAATTTCCCATTTGTTTTTATCAGTCTTTTTATGGCGTCGTCGATGTCAATTTTTTCCCACTTCTTTATCTTTGCCCTTCCGCAAATTTTACATACACTTATTTTGGCTTTTTCTGGAACAGATATTAATTCGTTCATCTCTTTGAAGCATTCTTCACACAACCCGTTGAAAAGGGTTTCAGTTTTCTTCCCACATTTTATACAGAACTTTGATTTCATTTCAATCACGTGTCGTTCTAAAATAATTTTGCTAATATACGTACCACAATGTCATTTCTACCCAATATGGTTCGTGAAATTCCTCGCCACTTGAAACAAAGTAGCTTACCTTTACCTGCTCTCCAGTAATAGTTCTCAGTACATTCCACCAGCCACTACCAGATGCCCATATTATAGAGCTCTTCAGCAATGCATATACATCATTTCCATTCCCGTCGTGTACCCAGGCTACTCTACCAGCGGCGGTGTTGTTTATTATCAATGCACATTTGTCACCGGAAGTTTCAAGCACTATTCTGTCAAAATCGTCATCAATCGGCTTAACTTTTTGGGCAGTTGTGAAATCGTTGAATTCGAATAATGTTGGTTTTCTCAAGAAGTTAAATATAACATACTTGCAGTTTTTGTCTATTTTTTCAACTGAAAAATTAAATTCCTTGTTGTCAAAGTTCATCGTGAAGGTGTCACCTTCTTTTAAGTTATTTTCCTCATATCCTGGAGTTGTTATATTGGTGTCAACATTCACTGATGTACATCCGGGGTTCATTTCAACGTCGTGGTCTTCGTCCCATATTCTAAGAGTACCGATGTTCGTGGCTGGATCTATTTCCACGTATGCTCCTACACCGTAAAAATATTTTTGGATTTCATAGTTCTTCTTGGTTGGATCGTTTGGGTTCGTGAAGCTAAGATATCCACTGCCACCAGATCCACCTGGATTGGAAAGACCGAAGATATCCGAGTAGACATCCCTGTTTGCATTCCAATCAATTGTCAAATTCTTTGAATTGATGAAAAGAATAATTCCTCCACCTTCGGACAAAAATCTTTTTACCTCGTCGATGTTTTTATCGATTCTGTCTACCTGTGCAGTATCGTTTACAAATATAACATCTAAGTCGTACTTGTCCAATTTGCCGTAGGAGAAAGGAATTATGTCAAAACTTACGTATCTACCGTTAACATAGCATGGGGTTAATACGTTTCTCAGATAATTGATCATTGATTGGTTGCATCCAGCCGTCGTGCAGTTGAATCCTACCCTTATTCTGTTCTTTATTGCACCGTCAGAATAGATACCGTAGCTTACCAAATTGTATTGGCTTCCACCGAGAAATTTTTGTATCTCATATTTTATTTCACTTTCGTTCTTTCCCATTATGTTTTGTAGGAAGCTGCCATTACTGTCATTTAGCTCGTCTAAGGATGCAATGACATCATCTCCTTTCATATATAGAAGCGTGTCCGGCCACTTTGAAGTTTCACTCCACGGATATAGAAGTACAGGAAGTGATATTATAGTAACCAATGAGACGAGAACTATCTCCACCATATGGATGAACCCTTTTTTCATTACCACACCTTCAAGTCTATTTTTGTTATTTGGTTATCCGTTACGCCATATCTTTTAACTTCAACAGATGCAACCCCTTCTGGAACATGATCCATCCCACATGTATAGTTTATCGTGTTGTTTAGTTCCACGGACAATTGGAAGTCTCTGTTGTGGAGATTGATTATTTTTTTTGCATCTTCATAGTTGTTGTCACATACGGTTTTGAAAATCAACATCTTGGTTGCACTTAAATTGTAAGGTGAGTATGCAAATCCATTTACTGGATCTTTTATCAAAATCTCAGATGCCTTGGCCGCATCGTTGTATAGGAGGTTTTCTATGGAATCTTGATGGTGTATGGGGATAACATTCGATACTTGAGTGGATATGTACAACACCACCATTATGAAGACTATGAGTGAGAACATGTACTCTATGTTAAATTGTCCTTTCAACTTCATACGCCTATCCACACCTTTACCGCTATGAGATATGCTGCAAATCCAATTCCGAGCATTATGAGACTGTGTTTGATACCGGCAAAAACCGATTCTTCTCCAATTTGCCCAGCTACCAATCCAGAAAAGAGTCCTTGGACGAGTGCCATTGAGAGGAACATTGCCCTGTAGTAACATGCAGTTCCACTTCCAAGGCCAAATAGATTACATATACCAAAGAAGAATGTGCATATGGCACCACCCATACCACTCGTCAGCATCTCACATATACCTTTTGTCTTTTGCAAAGATCCTATCGAGAATCCACCAGAAAACGATGTGAGCACTTTTGTAAGTGCTATTAGAATACCTATGAATGTGAAGTATATGAGGTACATTATTATTATGTGTTGTCCCATAGCACTCTTTCTTTCCTTCTCAGCTTCTTTTATTATCGAAGTGTCAGAAGCGATGCTCTCCATAGTTGATATCATGTCTCCACCACTCCTGTAGGCTTCCAATATTATATTCATGGACCTTCTTATCAGGTTACTCTCTTTAACCCGGTCGGAGAATTTTTTAATTGCCTTGTCCAATGGTATTCCCCAAGTCATTTGATAGTACATCTTCTTTATCTCCTTTGAGAGTCTTCCATAGTCTCTTCTCGAACATGCCTCCATCGACTTTAAAAACGACATGCCGCTCTTGTTCTCTTCTGCAAGATCTCTTAAGAAGCTTGGCAGTTGATATTCCATGGCAGCGATTTCCCTCACCCTGAGATATCTGAATATGAAGTATGGGACAACTCCTATGATTACCGAAAATAAGAACACAGCCGAGACCGTACCAGCATCCTTAAAAATTATCGTAGCAAGAAATATAGAAAGACTGCTGATTATTATAGATAGATTTTTTATGTAGTCTTCTGTGGTCCATTCTTTTATACTTCTCATAATCATTTCCTCAGTGGTGAGAGTCTTTTAAGGAAGAATATGAAACCAATGGATATCAATGGTAACCCCACAAATATGGTTAAAAACTGTGAAATAACTATTAGCTCAACGAAAGATGTTCCAAGTCCAAATGCACTCATGAGAGATGATATGACAACGAAGAATATTGATCCAACGATTACCACTGTTATGTACACTTCTAATGCCGTTGACATTCCTTGCGCATATTCTTTCATTCTTCTTCTGTAGTCTTGCATGAATTCCATTGATTTTTCGTGCAGATATCTGGACAGGTCCCCGCCACTCGAGACGGTAGTGTTTATTCCCCACAACAATTCTTTGAACTCTTCCGACGGAGATTTGTCAGCGGCTTTTTTAAGTGCATCAAGTGCACTCATTCCGAAGAATTCTATATTTTTTGTTATCTCCGCAGCTTCTTTACTTATTTCACCGAAGTCCTCAAACTCTGATAATATTTTGAACATAGTTTTTATTGGGGCATTGCCTCCACTTATCGTCGCCAAATACAGGGTTGCAAACGGTAGCGTGAAATCTATACTCCTTCTCCTTTGATTAACCACATAAGTTGGATACATGTAGAAAAAAAGAAATGTTGACACTGATATCATTATACTCATCGATAGTGAGAACATTATTCTTGCGATAACGGAAAACCCACTTATGAACATACTCATAATCAAAGTTAGTGCAAGTGATATCACAAAACTCAATACAGTCGTCATCACCCCTATGGACAAATATTCTCTAAGACTTATCTTCATGTTAGCTTTTTTTAGGTCTGGTCTAAGACTTTCAAAGTATTTTGTCTGTTTTTCTATTATGTTTGAGAATAACTTGTAAGATGTTTTTTTGTACCAATCTAAAAAATCCGTGAACAACGGAAGGCTTTTAAGTTCCATCATCCCACCATCTCGAACAGTTCTTTAGAATTAGCGTAATACATCCTGATTATCTTTCCAAATTCTCTGTAATCGGATATTCCCTTCTTTCTCATCCATTCCAAGACTTTTGTTCTGTTCATTATCTCTTCGGATATTTCTTTCTCATCTATACCCATAGATTCTGACAATCTTTCCAATATTATACTTCCACTGGGAGATGTGTATGAATCGGTTTCTGGGACCCATTTGAATACTTCATTTGTTATTATCTTGTTTCTCTTTCTATCGTATCTCTCAACTTCCAATAGATCACTCACCCTTCTTAGGTAAGCTTTTCCTATTTTAACTCTCCTTAAAAACACTATTATGTCCAAGTTCTCTATGAGTGATGGTGGTAGATTTATTGGTTCGGTCGTGAGCCTGTCTACCAATTTCTCTATGCTATCCGCGTGTATGGTTGAAAGTCCGGGGTGTCCCGTGACCATTTGTTGGAACAAAACATACGCTTCTTTACCTCTAACTTCTCCGACTATCAAGTAATCTGGCCTCTGTCTCAGACTGGCTCTCAGAAGGTCGTACAAATCTACTTGACCAAATTTCTTTCCACTAACATCGGATATGGGTTGTCTGGCAACCTCAGAGATCCAATGTGGATGGGAGAACCTGAGTTCAGGAGTATCTTCTATTGAAACTATTTTCATGTTGGGTCTAATGAACATCGACAGAACGTTGAGGAAAGTTGTTTTGCCGGTTGCCGTTCCACCAGACACGAGTATGCTCTTTCCATGTTCAATACAGTACCATAGGTAAGCTAACATTCTGCTATCCACAGTTCCAAAATTTATGAGGTCTATTGGTGTGAGTGGTCTCTCCACGAATTTTCTTATGGTAAAGTTACTACCTCTTTTTGCGATGTCAGTTCCGAATGTTATTTGTATTCTGCTACCGTCGGGCAGGGATGCATCGAGCAATGGTTCTGCCATGGAGATGGATTTTTCACCCTTTTGAGCAAGTTTCATGACGAACGTGTCGAGTTCTTCCTTGGTTTCAAACACGATGTTGGTTTCTATTGATCCGAAGAATGGGTTCCTGTGGTAAACATAGATTGGTATACCGACACCATCGCAGGATATATCTTCAAGGTAAGGATCGTGCATCAGCGGTTCTATTTTACCAAGGCCTATGTAATCCCTGTACATGTAGTAAAGGAATTTTTTCCACTTTTTGTCCCCAAGTTTAATCCCCAAGAAGTCAAGTACTTCGTTGAACTTCTCATCGAGGTATTTTCTTGCTCTTTCCGTTTTGAGCCTCGTCAGGTTGACTTCGAGCCGATCTTCCAAGGTTTCTCTTATCTTATCCAACAGCATTTTTTCTTCTCTTGAGAGAACGGGTTCGACTACTTCGTAGATAAGAACTTTTTTTACGTCATCCCACTTTATGTGGGCATACGCATATACAGTTTCTCCTCTCCTAGGATTTCGAGGAATCAATGGATAGTAAAGATTAACCTTTGTCAGATCGACTTCCTTCAGCTTTTTCTTTTCTATTTTTCCCACTGCAACTTCAGGTATTTTTAGACCTTTCCCTTCTTCTTTCGTCTTTTCTTTTCCTTTCTTTTTTCCCTTCTTCTTTTTCAGAGTTGTTGATATTTTTTTAATGATCATTGAAAGTTTTGGTGGTGAAGTACTCAGAGGTATCTCTTTTTTTTCACTTGGAGATTTGACTAATTTGTCTATATTTTTGTCGAGTTTGTCCGGTTCCTTTTTTTCTATCTTGTTTTTTGACTCTTTCTTTTCGAGCATTCTGGCAACTGCTTTGAGCTTGTCCAATCTCATATTCTTTCCACCAAAATTTTACCATTTCTCTTAGATATTTCAATCATTCCTGTTCTGCTAGTGAAATTTCCTTCAATCGAGCAACTGATGTTTATAGGAAAGCTGAATGTGTTTTCGTCTACCGTTATGTTCAGTTCTCCATTACCAAGCTCTCCGGAGTATTGTTTGCCGGATAGGTCCTTTGGAATTTTATATGCGAATCTCGATTCTTCAGGACCAAGACAACTTTTAACAATACACGAAGTTATGTAACTTCCAACTTCTTTCATCTGATCATCTCTTGATACGCTTTCTATGTTGTTGCTTATACTCAAAAATGAAAAGTATACCATTATGAATATTATAACGCCGATCGCAAAAATGAAGACCTGCTCCAATATAAGATTTTGCCCTTTTTTCATAAAAATTACTCCATTCTCACATAAACTTTTGTTACGTATATTTTCTCTGTCGGGGTTTCTATTATCTCACTCTTGAATTCTCTTATGGTTATTTCATGGTTATTCCCTCCTATTGTGGATTTTCCAAGTCCTATTAAATCTATTTTGTATTTGTTTTGTTTTCCACCAGAAGTTCCTCCTGTAAGATTTCTGTAATACAATCTTTCAGTTATGTTGTATTTCTTGCCTGTGTCTCTCGATCTGACTAAGATTACTCCAGGTTCATCACCGATGGGAACTTCTTTTCTTTCATCTCCAACAAGGTAAATATCGGTATTGGTTGCAATGATATCTCCGGTGGTTTTGAACGTCAATATAAACATGTCCTTTTTGTCGTCAAGGATAAGCTCTCCGGGTATGTCTACAGTTATTTTTCGAGTCCCCCCGTTTTTGGCCACGTCTTGGATTTTATCGTTGAGGTCCTTGAGAAATCTTTCGGTATTTGAAACCGTAACGACATCCTTTTGTTTTTGGATCAGGGGGATGCCCCAGAAGTACGTTACCCCGACGAGTATGATCATTATTAAAACGAGAAGGACACCTACAATTACCTGAGATTGACCCTTCATAAATAGTGATATGCTGAGCACAATATTTAAAACTTAAAAAATAAAAAAAGGATGAGTGGTCTTTAAGCGCACTGATCGGTTGAATCCTGTATCCCTGCACCAAGAGAGATCTTTATCGTTCCCCCAGTGAGATTAGTAGGCGTTGTGTTTATTGTCATTATTTGATTTGGTGCCACTTCTTCCGGTGTTGCATCAAAACTGCTCAGTAGTGTATCGTTGATGTATACTCCGAGTTCACTCTTGGTCACGTTAACAGAGCCAGTATTCTTTATGTATATCAAGTTTTTTTCGCAGTTCACGTTGTCTATAACCACTGACTTTTGAAGTTGTCCTGATATCTGTTCTATCTGCTCTTCTCCACTTCCCTGAACACTTTTGAATGTTCTCATTGTCCATGCTGCAAATACTCCACCCAGTGCAACCACTATCAAAATCAATAATATCATTGCAATTACGGGTGTTATACCTTTTTTCATTTTATAACCTCCTTAATTTTTTATTTCACTTACTCTTATTTAAATCATTAACAGGATGATAATCACCACTATGAACAACACTATCGATATTCCTTGATAGATTGAGATGTATTGTGTTCCGGAGAACATCATGGCAACGAACCCAATTGATACGAGAACAATCGATATTACAATTGTTGCGATTTTTTCGAACAATATTATACTATAATTTTGTTTTTTTCTCATGGTTTCATGCACTCCTCCTTATTCTTATCTTCGGATATTTTCTAACATAACTCACGGGTTCATTCTTTTCTTTCATGGATTTTATAGCTTCCAACATCTCTTTATTCAGGCTTATGAGTTCGTCGAGTTTATCACTTGATATCCCGCTACCCTCCGTTCCACTGGACTCCGAGACACCAGCTTCCTTAAGAAGATCTATGAATTCTCTCCACGCTTTCAGAAGTTCATCAATTTTTCCGGGTATCTTGGAGAGTTCCTCCCTTAATTCGTCGTTTGCCTTAACTATCTCATCAACGAGTTTCTGGTTGCTTTCAATGAGATCGAGAATTTCCCTTATAAACTCATGTGTAGAAACAGTTTCCCTTTCCTTTTCGAGTTTTTCAATCCTTTCTTCGAGTTTTTTAAGCGGACCTACTGGAATTACTTCGTATTCGTCATCTTCCCTGGAGATATTCATAAATATAGTTTATTTTGGGCTATTTATAAAGATTTTTGTTTAGTAAGGAGGCATTCCGCCTCCAGCTCCTGGACCGCTTTCTCCACTTCCTTTACTGAGCTTTCCTGCATTTATCACGTCGTCTATTCTCAGAATCATCTCTGCCGCTTCACTACCACTTTTTATTGCTTGGGTTTTAATCTTGAGTGGTTCTATGACTCCAAGTTCTATCATGTCGGCTACTTCTCCTTTGTAGACATCCAGTCCGAAACTGGTTTTTCCTTGGTCGTGTGCTGCCCTGAGGTTGACGAGCATGTCTATTGCATCCAGTCCGGCATTCTCTGCAAGAGTCCTTGGTACCACTTCAAGTGCATCTGCAAATGCCAACATTGCAAACTGCTCTTTTCCTGGTTGGCCTTGCGCAAAGCTTCTCAACTCCTTTGAGAGTTCTATCTCGGTCGCACCTCCACCGACTACTATCTTTTTGTCCTGAATTGCTGCTATTATACCTCCTATGGCATCTTTTATTGCTCTCTCCACTTCGTCAACTACGTGTTCTGTTCCACCCCTTATCAGTATTGACACGGATTTTGGTGATTTACATCCTCTCACAAAGACCATTTTTTCGCCGGATATCTTCTCTTCCGTCACGGTCTCTGCATATCCCAGGACATCTTCGGATAGGTCGTCGAGGTCAGTGGTTATCTTTGCACCGGTTGCCTTCGCCAATGCATCCATATCGGATTTCTTAACCCTTCTGACTGCAAGTATGTTGTTCTTCGCAAGGTAATGCAGTGCGGCATCGTCTATTCCTTTTTGACAGAATACCACGTTTGCACCACTTTTTACTATCTTGTCTACCATATCCTTTATCATTCTCTCTTCCTGCTGTAAGAATGCCTCCAACTGTTCTGGAGATGATATGTTTATCTTTGCTTCAGTTTCTGTTTCCTTTATCTCAAGTGCAGAGTCGATCAATGCGATCTTTGCATCTGTAACTTTTTTTGACATTCCGTCGTGTGCCACTTCCTTGTCTATCACAACTCCCTTTATGAGTTCTGTGTCTTCTATACCACCGCCTTGTTTTTTCTCGAGTTTTATGTCATCTATGTCTATAGTTTCACCGTCTTGAATCATCTCAACTGCCTTGACTGCTATTTCTGCAAGATGGTCTGACGTTCTTTCAACACTCTTACCGGTCATTGCCGTGATCGCAATTTTTTTCAACATTTCTCTGTCTTTTTTTGGGTCAATATCTTTTGCAATTTTGTTTACCAAAATTTCAAGAGCCTTTTCTTTTGCGGTCTTGTAACCTCTTGTTATAACTGTTGGATGTATGTTCTGGTCCAATAACTCTTCTGCCTTTTTAAGAAGTTCGGCAGCAAATATTACTGCGGTCGTGGTTCCGTCGCCGACTGTTTCTTCCTGCGTCTTTGCGACTTCCACCATCATCTTTGCTGCCGGATGCTCTATTTCCATTTCATCCAGGATGGTCACACCGTCGTTAGTTATTACTACGTCTCCGATGGAATCCACGAGCATCTTGTCCATTCCCTTGGGACCCAAAGTTGTCCTGACGGTGTCTCCAATGGCCTTTGCGGCCGCTATATTGCTCTTTTGAGCACTTTTACCAATATCTCTTATAGTACCTTCGGGTAGAATGAATATGGGTTGTTGTCCATTCATAATATACACACCTCCACACGTAATTTTTATGCACTAAAAGACACAAAAATTCGTCTTAGTAGTAATTAAATTTCCAAAACAAATATTTAAAATTTACTATCTAAGGCATCATCATGGTATATTGCTATACTTGCAATTTTACTTAAAAATTTATTGTTGAGTTACTTATTTATAAAACAAATAAATAAAAATCATACCAATTTACGTAATTGTGGACCCGTGGCTCAGTTTGGTTAGATTGGGGTAATACCCAAGGCTAAAGCGCCGGTCTTATAAGGCCACTGAGCTAAAAGGCGTAAAAGCCGGAGGTCGCCGGTTCGAAAACAGATTCCTTGTAAATATAGGTTGGGTCCCATGGGCAACCCAACCAAAAAGAAAGTCTCTGTACTTCCCAAAACTTGCAAACCTTCAGTTTGCCAAGAAGTTTGGTTGAGTATAGCAAACTCAACTAAATATACATTGTTGGGTTCGTTTATCCCAACCAAAAATTGGGGGAATCAGGAATTCCCTAGAACTGAAGGGGGCTTGTCCCCTTGCGGTTCGGTGAGAATCCGGCCGGGTCCACCAATATAATCAATCATCTTCTAAGTATGTTGACTTCTTTACTGTTCAATATTTTTCCGTTCACAGAATCAATGTCAATGGTTATCAAGTGACCGAGGCTTCCAACGAAGTTGACATTCCAGACGTATTTTTCTTTCTTCTGGAAGGAGATTATTATCTTTTTTGTAGAGATTTTGTATTTGTTCAATTCTCCTTTCGCTATATTTATTGCATTGTCTGGGTCTATTTTCATATATTCCATATCTAGGTTGTTGTTTATCTCTCTCAGAGGATCATCCGGTTCCTCTATTTTCAGAGATTCATCTGTAACTATAGCTTCCGTTATCTTTTTGTCAGAAGGATCATAGAACCCAATGTACCACGTCTTTATACTTTCATCTGGTTCGAGAATTGACAAGATTGATACAAGAAATCCTCCGTTTTTGAGTATGTCCTTTATTTCTTTCTCATTCTTGATTTTATTTACGAGATCTTTTATTTTCATTTCAACCAAGGTATGTTTGTTTTTCTTCCTTACTCTTTATCTTGTAATTCTTCCATCCCTTTTCCAACTTATCCGTCAATTCGATTAGCTTCTTTTGTATATCTTTTTTCCAGATTTCATATGACTCATTTATGAAACTGACGAGGTTTTTCTCCCTCGAATCAAAATAGAGCTTTGCATACTTCCATCTCAGTCCCATTACTTTTTTGTAGACAGAGAAGCACTTTCTCTTTTCTATGAGGCTTGCCTCGTAAAAATCTGACGGTTTCGAACCCTCGTTTAAGAAGAGGATCGGTTCAAGAATGTCCTTTGCAAATTCTATACTTTCGAATATGCCTTTACAAACATCAAATAGTACGTTCTCAGAATCTTTGCCGAGTTTGAACGCAAACATAGCTTCCAGTTTTTCTAGTGGCGGTAACTTGTATTTTTCTCGAAGCCTTTTGTATTTTTGTCTTGGGGACATGGTATCGAATATATTTTAAATATGTTGATTTAAAAAGATTAAAGCAATT
The DNA here is from genome assembly GCA_021160955.1 of Candidatus Aenigmatarchaeota archaeon. Classification (GTDB taxonomy): domain Archaea; phylum Aenigmatarchaeota; class Aenigmatarchaeia; order PWEA01; family JAGHBM01; genus JAGHBM01. Next base: position 129 of record JAGHBM010000027.1, on the reverse strand, counting down.
GAGTCGTTTTTCATGGGCCGGTGGTCTAGTGGCTATGACGCCGCTTTCACAGGGCGGAGGTCGGGAGTTCAAAGAAGCCTTTATTCAAAAGAAAGCCTTCAGGGAAAGAACGAAGCATTGGTTGCTTTT
>JAGHBM010000077.1 GCA_021160955.1 Candidatus Aenigmatarchaeota archaeon | reverse complement strand
ATCTCTATCTGTGCGTGAAGTAGCAAACCCATGGATTCTTTGAATCTACTCTACAGAAACCGAAACGTTCAAATTGTATTGAATCATCTACTTCAACTTTTTCAAAATCTGGTTCAGCAAACCCGTCCACCTCAGATGCATCCGGCATCACGACTTTCACTTTCAGTTTTTTTTCAGAGACCCAATGTATTTTTGGGATATCTTTCACGTCCAATGAGGTGACTTTAGATTTTTTATCCAAGATTATATTGCATAAATGAAGCAACCTTACTTCTTTTCCCTTGAATTTTTCAAAGTCTTTTCTATCTATGTAAATTTTTTCACCTACTGGAATTATCCTTTTACCTCTGTCGGGATAGTCTGGATGAAGAGGTGCCTCCGCATCATTCATCTTCTTGTCCAAAACTATTTCCACCGGGTCAGAAACAAAGAAGTATCGATTTGATATCGGATCTATTATCTTCCTATTCTCCGAATAGAGTTTATCTATTGGAACGGTAACGTCGCTGAGGCTCATACCAAGATGAATAGAAAAGGCCCTTATAGCTTCAGGTTTTATACCACGTCTTCTGAGGGATTGAAGAGACCATATCCTCGGATCGTCCCAACCAGAGTACTCACCAGAGAGGACTTCCTTCTGTGCTTTGGATTTGCTTATCTTAACACCTTCTATCTTGGCGAGCCCAGTGTAAAGAAATTTTGCAGGCTTCCATCCGAAGATGTCCCATATGTACTTCTCCATCTTACTTTCCATCATCAAGTCCTTTCCCCTAAGAATGTGGGTGATTCCCAAAAGATGATCGTCGACCGCCCATGAAAATTCAAGCAACGGCCAAACCCTGTATTTTCTTCCAACACGGGGGTGCTCCCTCTCTGAGATTCTCAAAAGAACCCTGTCTCTGAATGCAGGGTTCGGATGTTTCATATCGGTCTTCAATCTGACAACAGCTTCACCTTCCTTGTATCCGTTTGGATCAAGCATCCTTTTCCACTTTTCAAGATTCTCTTCGATACTTTGGTTTCTGTGTACACATTCAACACCGTCGGCTCTATTCTTTCTCATCTCTTCGGCACTACATTCGCGGACATAGGCTTTACCGGTCTTTATGAGCTCTTCAGCATATTTGTAGTAGATCTCCAATCTATCGGATTTGTAGATTATGTTTGGATCGAAATCTACACCCAACCATCTCAATCCATCCACTATGAGATCGTAAGCGTCTTTTATGACGGCCTTTTTCTCGGACCCAATGGTATCGTCTATCACCAAGAGGAGCTTTCCACCGTACCTCTTCACATACTCGTCGTTTATTATGAAAGTTCTGGCATTACCTATATGAAGTGGACCCGATGGATATGGTGCCAATCTCATGACAACTTTTCCAGGCTCGGCATCTGGGAGAGGCGGTAAGTCCTTTTCTTCTTTTGATTCAACCTTGAGAGAAACTCCCATCTCTTCGGCCTTCATCTTCTGTTCATCTAAACTCATCTTGTTTACTTCGGACACGATTTCATCTACAACAGGTTTTATTTCCTTTATTCTCTTCTTTACTTCTGGGTCAAGAGAAATCAAGCTACCAAGAACTGAACCAGAGTTTGCCTTTCCGTCATGTATCAACGAATTTCTTAGGGCTAGTTTGAATATCTTTTCTCTTAGATCATCCATAAGAATAATTTTGACAGGTTAAAATAAAAAAGATTAAAGAAGGTATTAAATCAAGAGCGTATTGGAGAGTTCACATGACACTCTTTCGTAAATGAAGTATTTATTTTTGTCTTGCTCGTATACATGATCAGTTATCCATTTCCAAGTTCCTCCCAGGTCTTTTGCCTCTTCTTCTATAAACTTTTTTACAACATTATCATTTGGGGCTATCAACTTTATTTCTCTAAGTATGTCCACATCTGTTTTATTCTCATCTGTATATCGCGAAAGTATAACTTCGTATTTGGCAAACTTTCCTATGAATTCTGTAAAATTTTCATGCTCTATTTTTTTAACCATTCCCCCACCTCCTGAATAAAATATGTTATTATAAATTAGTAACAAAAGGTATTTAAATCTAAATTAGGTTTTTATGGCCTTGAAGAACGATTACAAAAATAAATTTATACCAATTCTCATTACTTTTTAAATTATGCAATTCGGAGAGTACATAAAGTTCACGGGAATATCAGTGTGGTTTTTGTTTTCCATTTATCTATTCAACCCCGTACTTTCACCTTACGTCAAGAGCCTAGGGTTTAACGACATCCAAATATCCATTTTATTCTCACTGCTTCCAATTTCGATAATAATATTTTCTCCCGTAATGGGATCCCTTTCGGATTCCGTCGGCAGGAAGAAGATAGTTCTCTTGGGAATTTTCATAGAGATCATGGCAATATTGTTGTATCTTGTTGGTACACCTTGGCCCATCATAGCCGCGGCAAAAATACTCGATGCAATAGGAGTCGTCACGGTTTCTCTTGTAACACTGGCGAAGATAGAAGACACATTGGACGGTAGTAAGAGAGGGAAGTATACCGGATGGAGTTTGAGTGCGAGATACTTGGGCACAGTCCTTGGACCCGTCGTGGGAGCTACACTGGCAAACATTTTTTCCATGAAAGCACCTTTCGTCACGTCGGTGATTCTGTTGGTTATCCTGTTTCTATTCGTTCTTCAAAAAGAAAATGAAAGTATAAAAAGAAGCACCAGTATCTCGTTGAATCCAATCAAGGAAATAAAAGAATTCATCTCAGTTAAAAAACTACAAGGAATGGGAATTTTAGGAATCGTCATGCACGCCACCAATCCAGCGATTCAGATATTCCTTCCACTGTTCATACTGGAAAAACTCGGCCTCGGAATTGAATATGTCGGATATGCATACTTCTTCCTGACTTTCATGCATTTGTTTCAATTCAAGTTCGGGGAGCTCTCCGATAGATACGGTTCGTGGAGGATTGTGATAATTGGATGCATCATATCCGCAATTGGAATTATGCTCATGGGATTCTCACCCAATTTCATCATTTTGTCCTTGATATTGGTATTGAGAGGTATAGGAAACAGCATGTGGAATGTTTCAGCGTGGAACTTGATGTCAGATGTGGGAGAAAAAATGAAAAAAGAAGGGACAATAACAACATCATACATTTCCTTGGCAAAGATTGGATCCTTTGCAAGTTTTCTCTTCAGCGGACTCATAGTAATGATGTTTGGAATGAGATTTTTGTTCATACTGAACGGACTGATTATACTGATGGGTATCGTAATTTCTTATCCCCTCCTTAGGTGCGAGATTTAACATGAAAAGTAAAATAACCACGGACATGAGAAATAGAATCTATTCACTTGTTAAAAAGATTCCAAGGGGAAAAGTCACGACCTATGGAGAAATTTCAAAAGAGGTTGGTATTCATCCAAGAACGGTTGGTAAAATTCTTTCTCAGAACAGAGACTTGAAAAATATTCCATGTTATAGGGTTGTAAGATCTGATGGAACAGTTGGAGGATATGTCCTTGGTAAAAGAAAGAAAATTGATCTCTTGGAAAAGGATGGAATAGAAATAAAAAGCGGAAAGGTGAACCTGAAAAAGCACCTCTTTAAATTTAAGGTATGAAGAATCTTTGAGTTTCACTTTTACGTATTTAAAGTTTTTTGAACAAAATATCAATATCATGGTCATGCGGAGGTGTGATAATGGATGTAGTAAAACAGATAATTAAAGAAATCACGGGACATGAGGATAAGAAGACCAAAATTCCAAAGATTTTGAATGCTTCCAAGAAATACTATGCAAAAAATATAACGAGTAAGGACGACAGAGGTTTGGATGGTCTCGAAGTTGGTAAGATCGGACAGTACAACATAATAGAATTCAAAGAAGGTCCGATAGTGGGCGGTGTCGGCTTTGGAAATCGTCCCCCACGTGCTCATCCAACATACTATTGGGAACTCAAGGAAGCGTACATAGGCATAATAGACTCCGTGGAGACCATCAAAAGAACTATGATAAAAACTCAGGATGAAGATTATCACATTCAAAAAGAATCTATGGAAAAAGTTGAGATGAGCGGTTTTGAAGACAAATACGGTATATGGATAAGAAAAGTGGATGACTTTGATAAAAAATACTCAGTACAGGTAGTTGAATTCGAAACTATTGAAAAGGATGGAAGACCGTTGATAAACTTCGTGGATTCTGAAGAATCTCTTACGACTGAGTACAAAAGAACTAAAACAAAAACAATGTCCAAAATACTCAAAGTACTCCCAAAACAGCAGATCAAGAAACTTGGTATAGAAATTGAAAGAATTGAAAAATACAAGCTTCCCGATGGATCTGAAATTTTGATAGAATAAGAGCAGTAGAAACAAAAAATAACTCACTGGATTATAATTCCAGCATATCCAACAACCGCATCGAGACTTCTTGATATTTGATACGAAGTGGAATAGTGGAGCAGTGTTCCCTTCAGTGCATCGTCTTTCAGTGCATAGAGCATGGTTGCTATTGCTCCCTTACCGCATATTGTCGCCTTGTACCTTTCAACGACCTCAAGGAATCTCTCCGGGGCTCTGTCAGATATTGCCCTGGCAGCTTCCATGTCAATTGACTCTATGTATCTAAGAACCTTGCTTGGGCCACCCCTTATCGGCGTGTAACCATAAACTTCTCCGTAGTGAGTGAAGTCGGAAGAAGCTATCACTATTGACTTTGTTGCCTTTATGGCATTTTTTATCGCATTGCCAACGTCCTTGTAGACTTCTGGATTGTTCGAACCTATAACTATTGGAACGAATTTCACGTTGCCGAACCTATATTGAAGCCAAGGCAATTGGACTTCTATAGAGTGCTCCTGCGTATGGGCATAGAGATCTTCTCTCAAGTACTCGCTTCCGTCAAGAATTTTTCTTGCAATCTCAGTGTCAATTCGACATGATCCTAAGGGTGTTTTCCAGATCCCTTCACACATTATGGATGCCTCAGCACCCATTCCCGTGTGATTCGGCCCTATTATTATGAAAGTTGGATTTTCTATGAGGGTTTTGTAAACATGTGCCTGGGTCTCTCCGCAGTAGATGTAACCGGCATGCGGGACAACTGCACCGAGAATCTCTTCTTTCTCAACTCTCGCTCTTCTTAGAAACTTTTCTATCGTAGTCTTCAAATCGGACGGACTCAATGGATAAAAATATCCAGCGGCAACGGGATTTCTCGTTATCATATTACCTGGATAAAAATTGTTTCTCGTGGTTAATAAACTTTATATATATGTTACTACCAAATAGTTAATATGATATTGTTGGATTTGTATCTCCTCGAAGAGGTAAACACCCTTGATAAGTACTCCAGAGAGCCTCTCATAGAATTCCTCAAGAGATCGCCGGACAAGGATTTTGTCGTGGGCAATGAAAGGGAAGTTTACGTGACAAAGGTTGGAAATAAGATCGATGTGTTTGAAGAATCCATGCTTTTAGAGAGCATCGAAGACATGAAAATATATTCGATGAAAAAGATTGGAACAAGAAGAATAACCCCGGAATACTCGATGAAGAGCGAGCTCCCGAGCATCTCAAGAAGAGTTAGAGAAGACGATGAGGACTTGCTCATAAGATATGAGATTCCAGAAACTGTTATATACCGCTCAAACCATACCGGTGAATTTGGACCAAAGAAAGGTATAAGGGCGAGAGTTTGAAAGAAATCTACAAGTGCTATATAAAGGACTTGGAGGACGAATGCTACGAAGAATTGAAAAAAATATTCGGCAGGGTTCCTAAAACTCATAAGAAATTGGTAAAGAAAGTGATGAAGGGAATCAAAGATTGGGATATCGAAGTGGTTGATACATATCTAAACCTTAAAAACTTGATAAAGACTGCAAAAGGTGTTGAATTCAAACCGTATCTCATGGAGCGATTGGTAAATTACATATTCGATCATTACGAACTAAAGATGCAACTTGAATCTGAAAAGAATTAAAAAAATTTATTCTTTAAAGGCGGGTGTATCTACATGGAGATGGCATGGTACTCTGAATGCTTGGATGAACTGGAAGAAACCATAAATCAACTAATAGAGGAAGCAAAAGACTATTTTGATGCCCTTGCCCTTGAGGGATACAAAATTTCCATAGAGAGCTGTCTCAGAGATTTGCACATAGGACAAATGCTCTTGAAATGGAATGGAAGAACAGACCTTGACAAACTGGAAAAGGCGAGAGAAAGATACCACACCATTAGAAATGAGCTAAATAAGATTGCTGGGAAGCATGTGAAAATGGAAAAATTGGACAAGCTCTTCGAATTTCCCATAGTTGCAATATCCACCGATATTGACACCGTTAAGGAGATTTCCAAAAGCCTCCTAAAGGTCTAGTTTTTTATTTTTCAAATCATTAAAATCCTTTTATGTGGACTATAAAATACAGACCAAGAAAACTCAAAGAAGTTGTAGGACAGAAAGGCGTTGTCGACCTTGAGAAATGGTTTGAAAATTGGAAACCTGGAAAGAAAGTTGCATTGTTGTGGGGAGATCCCGGAGTTGGGAAAACTGCTTCTGTTTATGCCCTTGCGGACGAAAAAAACCTCGAATTGATCGAAATCAATGCAAGTGATGTGAGAAATGCATCGGGTATAAGGGAAGTCATCGGTGAATCCGTCAAACAGAGAAGCCTCCTGAACAGGAGGAAAATAATTCTTATCGATGAAGTAGATGGTATATCAGGAACTTCCGACAGGGGAGGACTTAAAGAACTGATAAAAATAATAAAAGAGACCAAGTATCCCATAGTCATAACGGCGAATGATGCATATGACAAAAAACTACAGACTTTAAGAAACTACTGTGTTCTCATAAAATTTGGTAAAGTTCATCTAACCAGTATGGTGAAGAGGTTGGAAGAAATATGCAAGAAGGAAGGAATAGAATGCGACAAGAATTTACTCAAAAGAATTGGGAGACAAGCTGGAGGCGATATGAGAGCCGCGATAAACGACTTGGAAGCAATTGCAAGCGGTAAAAAGAAAATAACTGACAAAGACCTTGATGTTTTGGGATACAGAGAAAAAAGTCAGGAAATATTTGAAGTGCTAAAAGTAATCTTCAAGACAAAAACCATAAAGAACTCCATAGACATGATAAGCAACTCGGATAAAGATCCGGAAGAGATCTTTTGGTGGATTGAAGAGAACGTAACCAATGAATACGAAGATCCGGAAGAAGTGGCGAAAGCGTATGATGCGCTCAGCAAAGCCGACATATTTAGAAAATGGGTTAAAGTAAGACAAAATTGGAGGTTCAGAAAATACATGATAGATATAATGTGTGGTGGTGTTTCACTCGCCAAGAAAGAAATGTACAGAAAATTCACAAGATACAATCCACCGAGTAGACTTGTGATGTATGGCGGCAGTAAGGGCAAAAGAAAACAATTGAATGAAGTGTGCAAAAGAATAGGTGAGAAAGTTCATACATCCTCAAGAGTTGTGATAAGAGAGTATCTCCCATTTTTCAAATTCATTTTTGAAAACAAAAATTGGAAAAATAACATTAAGGACGAGCTTGATTTAGAAGATGAAGACATTGAAATGCTGACAAAATTATGAAATAAACCTACGTCGTTGGGACTTCAAAATTTTCGTATAATTTTACATTTGAAGAAGTCATATTCATAGCAATTCCTATCGATGGTGAGTTTTTATTATTACCAATGCATATCGGCGTAGTATTTTCCAAAACGAACTCAATGCCCTTCTTGGCCAAATAATTTTCGGTGACCATCTTTATTTCCACAAAATCCGATTCGAGTTCAGGACAGTTTCTCTCTTTTATTGCTCTGATTACTTGATGCTTTATGTCCCAAAACCAGAAGTCTTCTTGTCGTCTGTAGGGCTTTGTCAGATCTACTTCATAATATCCTGCAAAGAAATTCTGTATTCCTATCAATATAGCCATTATGATTACCATCGAGATTATGAAAAATTGTGCTTTAGATTTTGACCATTTGAGCATGGAGAACTTCACCAATTTCGAGAACTTTATCTTCATCTATAAAACCATTGGATATCAAAAGCTTTACTATATTCTTGCCAACGGCATTTATGATGGTGGCGTTCTCTATTATTCTAAGCACATCTTTTTGGTCGCAGCTTTCTCCACCGTAGAAATCTTTTTTCACGACAAATGTCACATCTCCAAAAGGGAAACTTTTGCCGAGTAACTCCTCGTCGCAAATCGCCACCAGCAAATCTTTTTCATACTTATAGGTCTTGTAATAGAACATCATATTCTCTTCACGACTTTTTTAGATCCACATGCCTCACACTTTAACTTTACCAAATCATCCTCTTTTATAAGTTTTGTATCGGGCTTCCCACAGACAGGGCATATCACAAACTCCTTCACATAGAGATCTATTTTCTCGTCTATTTTCTTCTTGTCAAACCTTCCTATGAAACGTACTCTACCTCCTTCAAACTCACCAGGAGCTGCCAATTCCTTAGTCAAAAACTTAAGAAGATGCTTCTTGTCTCTGTTCAAGTAGGAAGATATATCAACAAAATTCTTTATGATTGTATTGTTTCCCATTATCAGAACGTCTGCCTTTGGAACTTTAAACCTACCTTCAGATGAGAGTTCCTTAGAAATTTTATCCTCAGCTCTTTTCAATAATTCCTTGTAATCCATAAAAACACCTTTAGAAGATTTCTTCTTTGACAAATTTAAAGATTAAAACAAAATAATTTTCAAAGAATAATTGTCACCACTCGGATTTTCAATTCGCTTATACAATCAAAAATAAAAGAGGGAAATTAAATTCTTCCCCTTGCTTTTTCCGCATCAAGTATTCTTCTTATTGCCAACGAATATGCTGCTGTTCTCATGTCAACCCCGTCTCTCTTGTAAACCTCGTAGACTTTTGAATAGTTCTCCTTCATCATCTTTTCGAATCTTTCCTCAAGATAACTGGATTCAAATGCGCCACCGGTTTTGTTCTGTATCCACTCGAAGTAACTGCCTATAACACCACCAGAGTTTGCAAGTATGTCCGGAACGACAAAGATGCCCCTCTCGAACAACCTCTTGTCCGCCTCGGGAGTCACTGGACCGTTTGCCAACTCTATTATGTTCCTGGCTTTTATGTTCTCGACATTGTTCTCGGTTATCTGGTTCTCCAGTGCCGCCAGTATCAAGAAGTCCACATCCAATTCCAGAATTTCTTTATTTGAAATCTTCTGTGCATCGAATTCTATAACAGTTCCCTTCTCAGACTTGATTTTTTTCACTTCATCTATGTTCAATCCGTTCTCGTCATAAATTCCGCCTTTGCTATCGCTGACCGCTACAACTTTATAGCCTTCATCGTAAGCCATCTTAGCAAAGTTATAGCCCGCATTACCGAATCCCTGAACAGCTATTGTGACATCCTTTTTCTCAATGGTGGACAAAATCTCCTCGAATATTATGAAACCTCCCTTCGAAGTTGATGTGCCTCTGAACTTACATCCTCCGAGAACTATTGGTTTTCCAGTTATCATCCCGGGTTCGTGTCTTTCCTTTATTTTTTCATATTCATCCAACATCCATCCCATTATAGTTGGGTTCGTGTAAACGTCTGGCGCGGGCACATCTTTATTTTCGCCTATTACATCATGAAAAGCTCTTATGTATTTCCTGCTCAACTCTTCAAGCTCTTCTGGAGAAAGAGTCTTTGGATCTACTTTAACTCCTCCTTTAGCTCCACCAAATGGTATTCCTGCAAGAGAATTCTTTATGCTCATCCAAAATGACAAGGACTTCACTTCGTCTTCTGATACATTCGGATGAAACCTTATACCGCCCTTACCAGGTCCCAAGGCATCATTGTGCACTATTCTCCAGGCAGGGTACTTGTTTCCGTTGAGTTCTATTTCCTCCCTTTTTATCCTTTTGAAAGATGACAATACATAAATCTCCGATTCACTCAATCCCATGTAATTGGATACTCTTTTCAAGATGCTCGAGACGTTCTCAAACACCATCACCCACCACCTCCTTTTAAAAATTTATAAACCGAACTTGCTGCTATCGCACCCTCAGATGCAGCAGTAATCAGTTGATTCAACTGGTTGCTGCCGTTCGTCACATCACCTGCTGCAAAAAATCCCCTCACGTTGGTGGACATGTCCTCGTTGACTTTTATCCTACCTTCCTCGGTGAGTTCAACTCCAATGTCCTCGGCAAGGTATGAATTGGGATCATAACCAAACTCGACGAAAATACCATCTACGCTCAATTCTTTTCTATCTTTGGTCTTTACGTTTTCAACTATAACAGACTCGACTTTCTCTTTTCCTCTGACACCAACTATCACAGAATCAAATATTATTTCTACGTTGCCCCTTTCCGTCATTTTTTTGACAAGATGAGGGAATGCCCTGAACTTGTCCCTTCTATGAACGACATAAACCTTCTTGGCCAGCCTCGACAAATACGTAGCGGAACTGACAGCGCTATTTCCGCCGCCGGCAACCATGACGACTTTGTCCTTGTAAAATGCAGCATCGCAAACTGCACAATAACTTATTCCCTTCCCAACGAACTTCTCTTCCTCGGACAACCCCAACTTTCTCTTCTGACCACCAAGGGCATATATTATGGTTTTAGTCTTGTATGAATTGTTGTACGTGTCAACGACAAAAATCTCTCCGTCTTTTTTTATGGACTTGACTTCTTCTCTAACGATCTTGACACCAAGCTTCTCGGCATGGTCAGTGAATTTTTTTGCCAACTCCAATCCCGATATTGCGGGAAACCCCATGTAATTATCCACTTCCACGGCATCAGCGATAACACCCATATCCTTTCCTATGACGATAAAATTTATCTTGTATCTCGAAGAGTATATTGAAGCTGAGAGCCCAGCAGGTCCCGAACCGACTATTATCAAATCGTAGATTTTCTCATCCATCAGACCACCAAAATATTTTTGCCAAAAAACAAAAGCAAAACCGCCTTGTTAATTAGTTGCAATCACTTGCTAATATT
>JAGHBM010000043.1 GCA_021160955.1 Candidatus Aenigmatarchaeota archaeon | reverse complement strand
GAGCAATTTCCAGGGACTTCTCTATGAAAATTCTATCATTTCCCTTCCTCTGAGATCCGAACGGAGGGTTTTGAACCACGACGTCCGCCCTTGCTTCAAGATCCTTTACGTCCTCACGAACAAAGCTCACATTAACACCGAGCCTTAAAGCGTTCTTCCTGGCGATTCTCAGTGCATCCGCATCCAAATCAACACCAACGACTTTCCTTGCCCCAAGTAACATGGCACCTATGGACAGGATCCCAGTACCGCAACCTAGATCGTAAACAACCTTCTCGAATATCTCACCATCCATGTATGCCTTCCAAAGGAGTGTCGCTGCCGCCGAGGACGGAGTTGAATACTGTTCGAGATGCGGTTTTGGATTGGAGAATATTTCTAAACTCTGAAGCACGATTTCCAGATCTTTTTTGCTTTTAATTTTTCGAATTGACATACAAAAGCAATGTCCAAAAAACTATTTGAAGCTTGACAGCAAAACTTAACAAACAAATAAAAACCTTGATGTGAAATTTATAAATCAAAAACAAAAAATAAAAAAGAGAAACAGGAGGGGATTGTTATTCCAAAAGCTGAAATATACAAGAGAGGTTACGACCACACCAAAGAAAGGGGCCGAGAAGAGATCGTGACTTGTAGCATATGCGGCTCCAGAGTTCCCAGATGGAAATGTATTACCCAAAGAAGGGGATTTAGGATCACCGATCCCACGATCCTAAAAGCCATTGGAAGGAATAGGATACATACGATAAGTGAGAAGCAATACATCTGCCCTAAGTGTGCGAGATTTCTCGGTATAGTTAGAAAGAAGAGGTAAGTATGTATTCTAAGAGAATAGAGAATTTACTCAAGAAAAGTGGAATCGAAGTAGGCGATAGAATAGAAGTGATAAGAAATGGAAAAAAATATGAAGGAACTTTGATGCCGAGGATCTCAGGGAATGAAGACATAATAATAATAAAGTTGGACAACGGATACAACGTCGGAATTAAACCGGATAAAATAAAGTTGGTATCCAAGCGAGTTCTCAAAAAGAGGAAAAAAGTTAAAAGAGTCAAAAAAGATCCGAACAAACCCACGATAGTAATTCTGGGTATGGGTGGGACGATAGCATCCAAGATCGACTATGTAACCGGTGCCGTGACTCCGCTGTTCAGTCCGGAAGATATAGTTGAAAATGTTCCGGAACTCAAAGAGATATCAAACATAGAAGGTAGGGAAATCGACAGAAAACTCTCCGAGAATGTAGACTTCGATGATTATGAAAAGCTCGTTAAGGAGATAAAAAAAGAAATGAAAAGAAAAGTGAAGGGGATCATCATCACCCACGGAACGGATACGTTGCACTACACCGCATCGGCACTTTCTTTTGCCATTGAAAATCCCCCACTTCCAATAATTTTGGTTGGATCCCAAAGGTCAAGCGATAGGGCATCGTCAGATGGACCAATGAACTTGATATGTGCCGCCCAATTCATCACCAAGACTGACTTCAAAGGAGTAGCAATTTCAATGCACGCCAGTGAAAGTGATGACTATTGCCACATACTCCCACCATGCAAGACCAGAAAGATGCACTCGAGCAAAAGGGATGCGTTTAAAACAGTAAATTCCAAACCCATAGCAAAGGTTTATCCCGATGGTCGCGTGGAATTCATAGATAAACCCAAAGAAAGTAACATACCGACCACAACGATAAAAGGAAAATTTGAAAGAAAGGTAGCACTCCTAAAAGTATATCCCAATATGGATCCAAAAATAGTAGATTTCTTCACGAAGAACAAATACAAGGGAATTGTTCTCGAAGGAACCGGCATGGGTCATGCACCGATAAAGATTTTGGAACCGTTGAAGAAATTTCTAAAAAATGGAATAGTTGTTATGACGACACAATGTCTGAACGGTAGGGTAAATATGAACGTGTATTCCACGGGCAGGTTGCTCCAGGACATTGGTGTTGTTTCCGGTGAGGATATGCTTCCAGAGGTGGCGTACATAAAACTGTCTTGGCTCCTCGCAAATTACAAGAGCAGGAAAAAAGTTGAAGAGTTGTTGAAGAAAAATCTTAGGGGAGAGATAAATGAAAGATCAGAAATATGAGGGATTCAAAGCAGGAATAGAGATCCATCAAAGGTTGAATACTCATAAACTTTTCTGCAACTGCGAGTCAAGAATTTCGGAAAGCAAACCAAAAAAAATTATAGAAAGATTCCTCAGACCTGTCGCCGGAGAAACCGGTGAAATAGACAGGGCAGCACTATTTGAGTCATTCAGAAACAGAAAGTTCAGATACCTGTGCTACCCTGAGGAGACGTGTCTCGTTGAAATGGATGAAGAACCTCCCCACGACGTGAATCATGAAGCGCTGAAAATAGCCATACAGGTCGCCAAGATGCTTCACTGTGATATACCCGATGAAATACAATTCATGAGAAAGATCGTGATAGACGGATCCAATACCTCCGGATTTCAGAGGACAGCCATAATTGGAATGAACGGATTCCTGAGGACTTCCCAGGGCATCGTCAGAATAACGAATGTCTCCCTCGAAGAAGAAGCCGCACAGATAATAGAGAAGCGAGGCGATATCGTTACGTACGGTCTGGACAGGTTAGGAATTCCACTCGTGGAGATAGGGACTGCACCAGATTTGAAAAATCCAAAACATGTCAGAGAGACAGCAGAGAAAATAGGGATGTTACTCAGATCCACGGGGAGAGTCCAACGTGGCATTGGAACGATACGACAGGATGTAAACATATCAATTCCCGGTGGGGCAAGAGTGGAGATAAAGGGAGTTCAGGATCTTAGAAACATGGAAAAAATAGTCGAAGGTGAAGTCGAAAGACAGAGAAATCTCTTGAGAATAATAGACGTTTTGAAAGACAGAACCATTGGAAGCGAAGGCCCTGTAGACGTCACACACATATTCAG
>JAGHBM010000052.1 GCA_021160955.1 Candidatus Aenigmatarchaeota archaeon | reverse complement strand
CTCAAAAACTCTTTTTTACTCTATTATCACTGCAGTTCCACTTACAGAAACCATCAACATGCTTCCATTCTTCTCAATAATCTCATAATCTAAATCAACACCCAAAATTGCATTGGCCCCCATTTCCTTTGCTCGATCTACCATTTCATCTATTGCAATTTTTTTGGCTTTCGATAACTCTTTTTCATAATTTCCTGCTCTACCGCCAACTATATCTGTTATAGCTGAAAAAAGGTCTTCTATGAAATTTGCACCCATTATTGCCTCTCCGGTAACAATACCTAAATATCTTATTACACGCCTTCCCTCAATATTTGGTGTTGTTGTTACCAACATCCTTCGGTCACCTCTCAAATTCTTTAATAATAATTTTAAAACTTTGAAATTTAAAAAATAAGCTTTAAATACTTGCTTTCCTTTAAAAAACTATACGTCTCTCAACGTCTATGAACATGGAAATCAATCACCGCCTAATATCCACCGCGTTCTAAAGTAAATATTTAAATAGGTTAATCTCAAACTTTTATAAAAGTCTGAGAGGTTGTATATCATAACCTCACGGTTATGGTGGTCTATACGGACAGATTAACCAAAGGGAGCTCAGATACTCCCCATTTTTTACCATTGGTGATGTATAGGGTGATAAAATGCCAAAGAAACACAAACCAAGGGCAGGTTCGCTCCAGTATTGGCCAAGGAAAAGAGCCAGACGTATCTATCCCTCAATAAAGAACTATCCTGAAGTTAAAGAACCGAAACCTCTTGCATTCGCGGCATACAAAGCTGGTATGACGAGAGTATTTTTTGTTGATAATAAAAAAGGATCTCCAACTTACGGGGAAACTGTTTCTCATGCCGTAACCGTTCTCGATGCACCGCCGCTGTTTGTTCTTGGAATAAGATTTTATTCCAACGGAATTCCATCTGGAGAAATATATGCTGATAACATACCAAAAGATATCAAAAAATACGTAAAAGTCTCGAAGAACAAGAAAGAACCGGAAGAATATGATGATCTGAGATTGATAGTATCCACCCAACCAAGGAAATCCGGACTTGGGAAGAAAAAACCTGAGATCCTTGAGATTGGCATGGGCGGAACACTCGAAGAAAAACTCAACAAATCAAAGGAGCTACTTGGAAAAGAATTGAGAATAAGTGATGTTTTTTCCGAAGGAGAATTTGTAGATGTTTTGGGAGTCACGAAGGGCAAAGGTTTCCAAGGCGTGGTCAAGAGATATGGCGTTAAAATAAGGGGAAGAAAAGACGAGGAACACCACAGGCAAATAGGAGTTATGGGTGCGGAAGGTGTCGCAAGGGTGTTGTATTCAGTTCCACAACCCGGACAAATGGGATTCCATAGGAGAACTGAATTGAACAAACAGATATACAAGATAGGTGATAAACCGGAAGAGGTTAACCCAAATGGTGGATTTGTGAATTACGGTATTGTGAAGGGAGACTACATATTGATAAAAGGTTCGCTACCGGGACCAAAGAAAAGGCTGATAGTCTTGAGATCATCTATAAGAGCACGAAAGAAAGGATACCCAATTCAGGTAGAAGATATAGACTTATCCAGTCAACAGGGTGTTAGAATATGAAAGCCAAGATTTTGGATTTAAATGGAAACGAAGTTGGAAGTATAGATTTACCAAGCATATTTCTCACTCCATACAGACCCGATATAATAAGAAGGGCCGTCCTTGTGGCCCAGTCTAACAGGAGACAGAAATACGGAACGGATAAAATGGCTGGAGAAAGGACATCTGCCAGGTACATTGGAAGAACCGAAGTGGATCCTGCACACAAAATGATGCAAAGAGAGATGGCAAGACTTCCGAGAAACTTCGGTGATACTGCAATATTCATGAGGGCAAGACTTGTTCCTCAGACGGTTGGAGGTAGAAGAGCGCATCCGCCAAAGGTCGAAAAGAATTGGGAAAAGAAAATAAACAAAAAAGAGAGACTTCTTGCAATAGCAAGTGCAATAGCCGGCACCATAAATCCTAATCTTGTCAAGGAAAGAAATCATATTTTCGAGGGCAACCTCCCCATCATAGTTGATGATTCCATACAAAAAATTAAAAAAACAAAAGATGTTTTAGACTTCTTGAAGAAGATTGGCCTGGAAAAGGAACTCGAGAGAGTTAAAGAAAAAAAGAAGAGGAGTGGTAAAGGAAAGTTGAGGAGGGGCAGGTACAAGAAGAGAATAGGTCCATTGATTGTGATAACTAAGGATGAAGGAATAGTTGATGCGGCAAAAAACATTCCTGGTGTAGACGTTACCGATGTTAAAAATCTTAACGCGGAGATGTTATCTCCCGGTGGTCATGGAATAAGGCTTACCATATGGACGAAATCAGCAATTGAATCCTTGGATAAGGTGGAATAAAATGGTTGAAAGCAAAACTGAAATCAATCCATGGGACATATTGATAGCTCCACATTTGAGCGAAAAGAGCATTGGACTCGTGGAGTCCCAAAACAAACTCGTGTTCATAGTTAATGAAAAAGCGAAGAAGTCCCAGGTGAAGTGGGCAGTTGAAAAAGCATTTGACGTTGAAGTTGAAAAGATAAACATACTTCACGACAGAAAAAATAGGAAAAAAGCATTCGTGAAACTAAAAGATAAATACAATGCACTCGACATTGCAACAAGGTTGGGTATGTTGTAAAAAACCCTTTTATGGGTTAAGTCGATGAAAAAGCGTTTACGGAAAAACAAAAAGATTGAAAAAAGATAAGGTGTCTTGTCGAAACTTTTAGAAAAAGTTTCATCAAAAAGGAGAAAAGATTGAAAAAGATTAGGTGTCTTGTCTATGGGAAAGAGAATAAGAGCGCAGAGAAAGGGTGTAAGTAGAAAGTATAGGTCTCCTGGTCATAGGAGAAAAGGGGAACCTGAATACAGAAAAGGAGAATGGTTAGTCACAGATATAATCCATGAAATAGGTAGGCCTCTCATAGAGCTAAAAAGCCTCACAAGTAATGAAAGTTTTTTGATGATTGCACCGGAAGGTATAGGTGTTGGTGATATAATAAAAGTTGGTTCCGGAGAAGTGGAAATTGGAAACGTACTTCCACTGAGTGAGATACCCGAAGGGATTCCGATCTTCAACATAGAGGGAATACCCGGAGATGGTGGAAAGTTCATAAGAAGCAGTGGAAGTTTCGGGATAATATTGAGCAAGGGTAAGAAATGTGTTGTCAAGTTACCATCCAAAAAAACGAAGGAATTCAACCCAGAGTGCATGGCAACGATAGGTATGGTTGCCGGTGGTGGTAGGATAGAGAAACCATTCGTAAAAGCAGGTACAAAGCACATTGCGATGAGAGCTAAAGGAAAGCTTCATCCTGTAACATCTGGTGTTGCGATGAATCCTGTTGATCATCCATTTGGTGGTAAAACAAAACCGGGTAAGCCAAAAACGGTATCAAGACATGCTCCACCTGGTGCAAAGGTCGGTTCCATAGCAGCCAGGAGAACCGGAAGGAGAAAGAGGAAGTGATTATATGAAAGATATGATTGAATATTTACGCGAGTTTGACAAGAAGAGGATGTGGAATCATTACGATGAAGCAAAAACTCCGGAAGAGAAATTAGAAGTATTGCAAAAACAAATAGTATCTTTACTCGGAGAGTTTGGAGAATTTGCAAATCTTGTCAAAAAATATAGAAGAGATGGTACATGGTACCCAGAAAAACTGAAAGAAGAAGTTACTGATATGTTCATATTCCTATTGAAGATCACACAGACACTCGAGATGGATTTAGAAGAAGAATTTTATAAAAAAATGAAAATTAATGAGGAAAGGTTTAAAGACTTCATTAAAGGTGATTGAATGGCACGTGTCTTCACATACAGAGGGAAAACACTCGAAGAATTGAAGAAAATGAGTCTTGACGAATTCGCAGAGTTACTCACCAGTAGGAAGAGGAGGAGTCTTAAGAGAGGTCTCAGCTACGAGCAGAAAAAACTGCTGGAAAAACTTAGAAATGGAAAAACTTATGTGAAGACAAAAAAGAGAGATATGATAATACTTCCTGAAATGGTTGGAAAGAAGATTGGTGTCTACAACGGAAAGGAATACGTCCCTCTGGAAATTACACCTGAAATGATAGGTTTATATCTGGGAGAGATGGTCATGACGAGAAAAGAAGTGAAACACTCGTCTCCTGGAATGGGAGCTACCAGAAGCTCCAAATTCGTTCCATTGAAGTGATAGCATGGCAGGGTATCCAGTTGAAGTTGGAGAGAAAGAAGTGACCGTGGCTGGGATAGACCTGCCTATCTCGACGAAGAACAGTGTAATCGTATGCAGGAAGATAAACAAAATGACCTTAGAAAAAGCGAAAAGGTTTTTAGTTGACCTCATTGAAAAAAAGACAGATATCAATGGAAAGCATTACACAAAGACTGCAAAGGAAATACTCAAAATATTGGAAAGTGGAGAAAAAAATGCAGAATACAGGGGTATTGAAAACCCTGTAATAAAGACCATAAGTGCAGAAAGGGGACCTACTAAAAGAAGGAGGAGGAGAACTAGGTTTGGAAACAAGATGAAAAGCACGCATATAAAGTTAGTGTTGAGAGAGGGTAAAAAATGAGCATAAAGACCAAATTTGTTGAGAACGGCATAAAGAAACCTGAGATAGAGGAATTTCTGAGGAAACATTTTGAGAGATGTGGATATTCACACTCCGAAATAAGGAAAACTCCCGTAGGTGTGAGGATAACCGTATATGCTAACAGACCAGGTCTCGTAATTGGAAAAGGTGGTGAAAACATAAACAAGATATCAGAAATGCTTGAGAAGGAATTTAACCTGGAAAATCCTCGTATTGATGTTCAAGAGATCTCTAATCCGTATCTAAATGCGAAGATAGTCGCAGAAGAAATCAAAAATGGTCTCGAAAGAGGTGGAAACTACAGGAAAATTGGTAACATCATGTTGAGAAGAATCATGGAAAGTGGTGCAATGGGAGCGGAGATAAGAATAAGCGGAAAATTGGGATCCGCGAGAGGAAGGACCCAGAGATTTTATGAAGGTTATCTTAAGTACTCCGGTGAAACGGCAAAAAAGTATGTAGATTACGCATTCACCAGTGCGCTGACAAAGGCGGGTGCCATAGGAATAAAGGTGAGGATACTTAAAGAAAATCCTGAGGCTGTGATTGCCGAGATAAAAAAGGCAATAAAGGAATCCAAGGAAAAGAAAGAAGAGACCAAGGGAGAATTTGTGTGTCCTTACTGTGGAAAGGTTTATGACAATGAAAGAAGCCTGAAAATACACATAGGTCAAAAACACTCTGAAGAAGGTGAGAAATGATGGTCATCTTGAAGTCAAGTGAAATTAGAAAGATGTCAGTTGAGGAACTTGACAAAAAATTAAACGAACTGAAGTTAGAGCTTGCCAAGAGCAAGGCACAAGTGATCATCGGCGGTTCTCCTGAAAACCCAGGAAAAATAAGAGAAATCAGGAGAACAATCGCAAGGATAAAAACTATAAAGCGTGAGATGAGCAAGAGGTGATGAGAGATCTCTGAGATTTGCCCAAATTGTGGGCTGCCAAAGGAACTATGCATATGCGAAACCCTTGCAAAAGAGGAACAAAAAATAAAAGTCGTCATAGAAACGAGGAGATATGGAAAAAAGACAACAGTCATCGAAAATATATCAAAAGACATGAAACCAGAAGAGATATTGAAGAGTCTGAAGAGAACACTGGCATGCGGTGGAACATACAAGGACGGTAAAATAGAATTGCAGGGAGATCATTCGAGAAGGATAAAGGACGCGCTGGAAAAACTTGGCTTCAAAAAAGACCAAATAGAAATTGAAGGAAGATGAGAACCAAAAAAAATCTAATACGCCATGAATTCATTGGCCTTGAAATCAAGGTCATTGAAAGTAAAAACAAAAACCTTGTCGGAATTTCTGGCAAGGTAATAGATGAGACAAAGAACACGATAAAAATAGAAAGCAGAGACAAAAAAGAAAAAATAATCCCAAAGAACGGGAACGTGTTCGAATTCACGCTTCCAAGAAATAAAAGAGTCACGATATGTGGAGACGAAATAAGAGTAAGGCCTGAAGATAGGATAAAGAAAAAATTCAAAAGGTGGAAATATCTATGACAAAAGCTGAAAACAAAGTTAGAAACATAGGGATAAAGGTAAATCCTCCTAAAGGTACGTGTAACGATGTGAATTGTCCATTCCACGGTAGGTTAAAAGTGCGTGGAAGAATATTTGAGGGAGTTGTTGTTAGCGACAGAGCAAAGAAGACAGTCATAGTCCAATGGGAATATTATCATTACATACCTAAGTATGAGAGATATGAGAGAAGAAAAACAAAAATAGCGGCTCATAATCCTCCATGTATAGATGCAAAGAAGGGAGATCTTGTGAGAATTGCAGAGTGTAGACCATTGAGTAAAACTAAAAGCTTCGTTGTGATAGAAAAGGTAGAAAGGTGAAAAAAATGAAGGCAATTGGATCCAAGATAACAAAGGGAATAAATCATGGTGCAATTATAAAATGTGCCGACAATACGGGAGCCAAATTGCTCCGCGTGTTCGCCGTAAAGGGTTACAAGGGGAGGAAGAAGAGACAAATAAAGGCAGGAGTAGGTGACATAGTTTACTGTTCAGTTAAAAAAGGTACCCCGAGAATGAGACAGGAGAAGCCAATGGCAGTTATAATAAGGCAGAGAAAGGAAATAAGAAGACCTGACGGCACAAGAATAAAATTCGAAGACAATGCAGCCGTTTTAATAAATGATAGGAACGAACCGAGGGGCTCTGAGATAAAGGGTCCTGTTGCAAAAGAAGTCGTAAAAAGATTTTCCTCTATTGGAAAAATAGCAAAGATAGTGGTGTGAATGAAAACAAAATCATCTCAACCAAGAAAGCAAAGAAAAAGATTGTACGAATCGCCATTACACCGCAGACAGAAATTAGTATCTGCGTCACTCGACAAAAAATTGAGAAAGGAATTCAATCGAAGATCAATGCCTCTGAGAAAAGGCGATAAAGTAGAAGTTATGAGAGGGAGTTTTAAAGGAATAAGGTCGATTGTCAAAAAAATTGACCTGAAAAAACTGAGGGTCACGCTTGAAGATGTTAAGAGGAAAAAAGTTGATGGTACTGAAGTTCATGTTCCAATTCATCCATCCAATCTAAAAATAATAGAACCAGATATGACCGATAAGAAGAGACAAAAGATAGTTGAGAGAGTAAAGGGCAAGTTTGAAGTTAAGAAGAAGGAAAAAGTCAAAAAAGAAGAGAGCAAGGAAGAGAAGACAAAGGGATACAAATGTCCATATTGCGGTAAAGTATTCAACAGCAAGACAGAACTCAATGAGCATGAAATGAAAGAACATAAAGAGTATACAAAGGTGGTTTAATGCATGAAAAAAGAATAGCTGCAGATATAGCATATCCCCTGAAGAGGAAGGTCAGGGGGAAATTCACAGTGGTACCTAGGCCCGGGCCACATCCAAAAAACTTTTGCATCCCACTTGGAATAATAGTTAGAGATATACTTGGATACGCTGATACACTCAGAGAGGCAAAGAAAATAATAAAATCTGGAAAATTGCTTGTGGACGGGAAAGTGAGAAAAGATCACAAATACCCTGTAGGTATATTCGATGTAGTAGAGATATCAGGTACAGGAGAATTTTTCAGAGTAGTCTCGGGAGAGAAAAATCTTAAGTTGATTAAGATACCAGACAAAGAGAAAAACGTCAAGCTCTGTAGGATAGACAACAAGACCATGGTTAAAGGAGGAAAAATTCAACTGAATCTGAATGACGGCAAAAACATACTTGTCGATGGTGGTGATTTTAAGACGGGAGATTCTCTTTTAATAGAATTACCAAAGATCAAGATAAAGAAGCACCTGAAGAGAGATAAAGGATCCATAGTAATGATAATCAAAGGGCAGAACAGAGGAAAAATAGGCAAAATAAAGGAAATAGAAAAAGTCTATGGACCAAATCCAAATAAAGTTACGGTGGAAATAGATAATAGGACTGTATCGATTCCAGAAAAGTTTGTATTTGTCATAGGAGAGAAAGAACCAGAGATAAAGGTGAGTGAATGAACCCAATGAAAGAGATAAGGATCGAGAAAGTTGTAATAAACATAGGTATCGGAAACAACAGGGAAAGATTAGAAAAAGCCAAGGCCCTTTTGGAGTCCTTAACAGGTAGAAAACCACTCATCACAAAAACTAAGAGAAGAACTACATTTGGTATGGCAAAGGGCAGACCAATAGGAGTGAAAGTCACATTGAGAGGGGAAGATGCAATAAAAATGTTGGAGAGATTGCTTGAAACAAAGGATAAAAAAATAAGCTCACGATCTTTTGACAGAGATGGAAATTTTTCCTTTGGGATACAGGAACATATAGACATACCCGGAACAAGATATGATCCTAAAATAGGGATATTTGGAATGGATGTTTGCGTCACCCTTGAAAGGCCTGGTTACAGGGTGAAGAAGAGGAAAATATCAAGCAAGATAGGGGATGATCATAAAATCAAGAAGGAAGAAGCAATGGAATTTGTGAAGAAAAAATTTGGGGTTGAGATAATATGAAAAAGAATGAAAATAAAAAAGAAGAACATAGAAGGCCCAAATGTAGAAGATGTGGGAGATACGGAGCAGTAATCACAAAGTACAACCTATATTATTGTAGACATTGTTTCAGGGAAATAGCCGAAAAGATGGGCTTTAAAAAATACTCGTGATGCCTATGAAACACGACATAGTTGCAGATTGTATGTCATCTTTGAAGAATGCGGAAAGTGTAGGAAAGAGTACATGCTTCGTACCGATGTCAAAACTTGTAAAAAATATACTCGAGGTTATGAAGAAAAACGGATACATAGAGGACTTTGAAGAATCTGGAAACAAATTCCTTGTGAAGCTGAACAAGAAAATAAACGATTGCAATGTCATTAGACCAAGGTTCTCAGTGAACGTCAAAGAATTTGACAAATGGAAAAAAAGATATTTACCCGCAAGAGACTTTGGAATACTGATACTCACAACCAACCAAGGTGTCATGGATCACAACGAAGCCGAAAAAAGAAGGATCGGTGGAAAATTACTTTGTTACGTATATTAGGTGGCCAAAATGAAAGAGGTAATAAAAATACCAGAAGGAATAGAAGTGGAGATAATAAGCGATGAAATTGTTAAAGTTAAAGGTGAAAAGGGCGAAATAGAGAAGAAATTCTATCATCCAAAACTAACCATAAGAAAAGAGAACGATGAAATAATAATCGAAACCAAGGAGGACAAGAGAAAAATCCTTGCAATAGTCGGTACTTGGAGGGCGCACATTAAAAACATGTTCAAAGGAGTCACGAAAGGATTTGAATATAAAATGAAGATAACTTATGTTCACTTTCCCATGGATGTAAAGGTCGAAGGTGACAAGGTCGTTATAAAAAATTTCCTCGGACAGAAAGCACCGAGGTATGCAAAAATATTGGATGGAGTTGAAGTGAAAATAAATGGAAGTGATGTTATCCTGAAAGGAATAGACAGAGACAAGGTGGGACAGACTGCAGGAAACATAGAGAAGGCAACCCGATTGTTGAAGAGAAGAGATAGGAGAAGGTTCTCAGATGGGATATACATAGTTTCAAAGGGTGAAGACGAATGAATAGGAGAAAACTCCCAAAATTCAAGAGGCATCCTAAATTAAAAAGGATAGAAGGTGGATGGAGAAAACCAAGGGGAAGGTTCAACAAGATGAGGTTGGGGCTCAAAGGAAAAGGAAAGGTACCAAAGATAGGTTACGGTGCCCCCAAAGATGAAAGATATCTTCACCCATCAGGAAAATTCGAGGTGCTCATATCAAATGTAAAGGATTTGGAAAAAATTGATCCAAAAATCGAATGTGGGAGGATATCCAGTTCAGTAGGAAAGAAAAAGAGAGAGGAAATACTCAAAAGAGCACAAGAATTAGGAATAAAAATATTATAGGTGTTAAAATGTTTTTTACGGAAAGAGGAAGATGTCCCGTTTGCGGGATCGTTGCAAAAATGGTGGACAAAGAGAATAAGATAAGAAACTGTCCCGTCTGTGGAACGGTCTTCACAGAGTTCGGGATAATACTTTCAAGTGAAATGAAAGAAGAGCTTACGCTTCAAAACAACTAAAAAGGTGATTCATATTAACGCACAAAAGAGAATGGCAGCGCAAATATTGAAGTGCGGAATAAGTAAGGTATGGATAGATCCTGATCATAAAGATGAAGTTGATAAAGCTGTGACTAAGGCAGATGTGAGAAGACTGATAAAAAAAGGTTACATAAAAAAGAAAAAAGTGAATGAACAAAGTAGAGGAAACGCGAGGAAGAGACTCATACAGAAGAAAAGAGGTAGGATGAGAGGACCTGGAAAGAGAAAAGGTAAGAAGTCAGTTGGCAAAGAGAACTGGATGAAAACCGTAAGGGCATTGAGAAAGTACCTCAAAGAACAGAGAGACTTGAAGAAAATAACTCCATCGCAATATAGAAAGTTATACATGATGGTTAAGGGTGGTAGATTTAGGAGCAAGACTCACCTGAAAATGTTCGTGAAGGAGATGAAGAGACGTGAAGAGAATACCGCATAGGAGAAGAAGAGAGAGAAAAACAGACTACAGAAAAAGATTGGCACTTTTAAAGAGTGGTAAGTATAGACTTGTTGTTAGAAAATCAAATAATTCCACCTTGGGTCAAATAGTAGAATACAATAAAAACGGTGACAAGACACTTTTATCTGTGACCACTTTCATGCTTAGAAAATTGGGATGGAAACATCATTGTGGAAATATTCCCGCGGCATACCTTGCTGGATTACTACTCGGGAAAAAAGCTCTCGAGAAAAAAATAAATGACGCAGTTCTGGACATGGGACTTCAGACGAGTACGAAAGGAAATAGGATATATGCATTTTTGAAAGGAGTGTTGGACGCAGGTATCAACGTACCACATTCACCGGAAGTCCTACCAGATGAAAACAGGATTAAGGGAAGTCATATAAGCGAAGAGGTTGTGAAAAATTTCGAGGAAGTTAGAAAAAAAATATTAGGTGAGTAGAATGACAGAGAATGAAAAAAACGCAAACAAAAAGGAAGATAATAACAAGAAAGAACCAATGCCAATGGAAGAATGGAAACCTAAAACCAAGTTGGGAAAAGAAGTTTTAGAAGGCAAAATTACTTCCATAGATGAGATATTCAAAATGGGCAAGAAAATAATGGAACCTGAAATAGTAGATTATCTCTTACCTAATCTAACTCATGAAATAATATTGATAGGAGGTAGTCCTGGAAAAGGTGGTGGTATAAGGAGAACTCCCGCAAGGAGAACTGCGAGGATGCACAAAAGTGGTAGGAGATATAAGATAACTACCATGGTAGTTGTAGGAAATGGTGATGGATACGTTGGTTTAGCAACTGGAGAATCGGTTGATTTTCAAATGGCATTGAGCAAAGCCATTAAGAATGCGAAATTGAACATAATACCCGTCAAGAGAGGTTGTGGATCTTGGGAGTGTGGATGTGGGGAACCCCACAGTATTCCATTCAAAGTGGAAGGAAAAGTTGGTAGCACAAGAGTGGTTCTAAAACCAGCACCAAAGGGACTGGGATTATGCGCATCCGACAGTGTTAAGAAAATTTTGACATTAGCAGGAATTAAAGACGTTTGGGTAAAATCTTATGGTCAAACCGGAACCAGAATAAACCATATGAAAGCAGTTTTCCGGGCATTGAAAAATCTAAACAAAGTAAAGTGATGGTGCTTATCATGTTGGCAGTCATAAGGATAAGAGGAAGGGTAAAAGTAAGAAAGGAAATAGAAGATACACTAGACATTCTAAAATTGAGTAGAAAGCATCGTTGCATTCTTGTTAATGAAGATCCCGTGACACTCGGAATGATACAAAAGGTCAAGGACTATGTCACATGGGGCAACATTTCAAAGGATATGATAAAAGAACTGATTCAAAAGAGAGGAAGAATCGCCGGTGATAAGAAGGTCTCGGAAGATTTTTTAAAGGAAAAAGGTATAGACGGATTTGATGATCTCGTTGAAAAACTAACCAGTGGAAAAATAAAACTGAAAGATGTTGGAATAAAACCTTACTTCCGACTCACTCCACCAAGTAAAGGATTCAAAGGTTCAATAAAGCAACATTACCCCAAAGGAGCCCTCGGAAATCGTGGAGAAAAAATAAATGATCTTCTGAAAAGAATGATATGAGGTCTTTCTTATGAAAAACAAGACAAAAAAGATGAGAGGTCGAAGAACATTCGGTCATGGAAGTCAAAAAAAGAGAAGAGGTAAAGGAAGTAAAGGCGGTAAGGGATTTGCAGGTAGCCTAAAACATAAGAAGATAAAAATAATGAAAGAATATCCAGGACACATAGGAAGGAAGGGATTCGTCAAAAAGAACAAAAAAGAAACCAAAGAGATAACCTTGAGAAGAATTGATGAGATAGCAAAAAAAACTGGCCAAAACAAACTGAGTTTTCCTAATTATAGGGTATTGGGAACCGGTAAGCTCACATCCCCCCTTGAAATAGAAGCATCATATTTCTCTGAAAAGGCTAAGAAAAAAATAGAAGAGATAGGAGGGAAATTCATTGAACTATCCTGAAATTTTAAAATATTTACCTGGAATAGAGCCACCCATAAAACATCTCACTTTGAAAGACAAACTTAAGTGGACAGGAATAGTCCTAATTTTGTTCTTTGCATTGAGTCAAATAATAGTTTGGGGAATAGATCCACAGGCCGTACAACACTTTCTATTTCTGGAAACTGTTCTCGGATCCAGAATGGGTTCGTTGATCACCCTGGGTATAGGTCCAATAGTAACTGCATCGATAATACTCCAGTTGCTCGTGGGTAGTGGAATACTGAAATGGAATACCGGAAGCAGAGATGGAAGGATGAAATTTATGGGTACCCAAAAACTGTTGGCGATATTTTTCTGTATATTTGAATCATTCGCCTTTGTTTACTTTGGTGCAATCCCTCCTGAAAGTGGGGGAATAACACCCATATTAATTATGTTACAATTGACTCTCGGTGGACTTTTGATAATATTGATGGACGAAGTAGTATCAAAGTGGGGAATAGGATCAGGTGTGTCATTATTCATTGCAGCAGGCGTATCAAAAACCATTATGATTAGAGCTTTGAACTTTGTTGGTGCCGGTTCACCCACCGGCTTAATCCCATCTTCCATAATGAGCTTTATGAGTGGGAGACCGCTCGAAGGAATTGTAAGCCTTATACCGATATTCTTCACGATCATAATATTCCTGATAGTTACCTATGGGCAATCTATGAAAGTTGAAATTCCACTGGCGTTTGGAATGGTCAGAGGATTCAGTATGAAAGGGTTTGGATACAGGCACCCGCTAAAATTCATTTACGCATCAAACATACCAGTCATTCTAACTGCAGCACTGCTATCCAACATAGAAATGGTGGCACGTACTCTCTACAGCAAAGGAATAACAATCCTTGGAACCTTTAACGCCGATGGAAGACCGATAAGTGGACTCGCATACTACTTGACTCCTCCAAGAGGTCATACGTTATCCGACTTGATAATCTCATGGATATATGGAGTATCTCTTCCACCAGAAGCCATAACGTGGATCACGTACAGCATATTTTTGATAGGTGGATCGATATTGTTTTCTGTATTTTGGATAAACACTGCCGGAATGGATGCAAAGAGCGTTGCAAAGCAACTCCACACCGGAGGTTTGGGACTTCCGGGCTTTAGAAGAGACATAAGAATCATAGAAAGAGTTCTTGAGAGATACATAACTCCGTTGGCCGTTATGGGTGGTGCCTTCGTTGGTTTTCTCGCAGCCTTCGCCGACTTCACTGGAGCACTTGGAACAGGAACGGGTATTCTATTGACAGTTATGATAATATACAGACTGTATGAAGATATATCAAAGCAACATATGGAAGACCTTCACCCAGCGTTGAGAAAATTCTTCGAGTAATTCAGTCCATTAAATAATATATCACTTCATCATCAGCGTCTTCGTTTCTTGGATCGTTCACAATTATGTATTTCTCTATGTTTTTCTCATGCTCAACGTTTCTAAGATATCTTTCTATCTTTAGTAGTTGGGCAATTGCCCCACCGTGAGTCTTAAAGTGATATATGTCTCGAAAACTGGTTTTTACCTCAAATACCAAAACTTCATCATCTAGGTCTACCCGTATATCAATTTCCCCTTTTCTCCTCTTCTTGGATCCAAGAATATAATTTCTTTTCGCACATCCATTGCTAAAAATTCTTTGTAGATCTTCATACCATTTACCTAAAACTTCATCGTGTTTGCTCATGTGAATCAAGACTCGGTATCTCTTCAAGAGATGTGAATATCTTCAATCCATGTCTCTTGGCAAAATCCAATTCCCTTTCGGAACCAGGAGAATTTCCCAAAAATAAAACAGCATCACTCACTTCCAACCATTCAAGGTCATTCCTCATATATTCTTCATACTCAAATGGACAATTCAGTCTCAGATGCATATAATAAAAGAAATGCGGAATGTATACCGAATGCCCTTTTTTCATGATCTCGATTCCAGCATCTATGGCAGAATTAACATTCTTTAGAACTTCTCTCGGATGGTCCGCTGACAATGGACCGATTACATAAATTCTCATGCGAACCAACTTAAACCAAATTTTTAAACTAAATTCTCACTTGTCACGTAAGTGATTTTGTATGCCCCTTTACTGCCCTTTGTTTTTGGGACTTCGAGTTCTATGTAACCTACGGTGGCAGGGGACCATCCCCTCATCTTCCCGTAAGAGTCATATTCGTTGAAAGTCATTCCCTTAAGATGAAGGCTTATCGAATTATCTTTTTTCGGTATTATTCCCGTATAACCAACGTGCAAATGACCTTCAAACTTTATGTCGGTTATGTCGTTCATTGACTGTCTCCTAATCATGCCGAGTATCGGTATATCGGAGCTTGGGGTACTGCTTCCGGGTTTGTGTTCAGCAGATAATGTGTAGAAGTTATCACCAATCCTTAGATTTTCTATTTTTCCATATCCACATCCATCGTCGTTGAAACCCTTTATCTTATCCTTTATGTTCTTAAGTCTTTCATCTTTCAACTCTATTAATCCCTTCTCTTCCAAAAACTTTAGACTCTCTTCTATAGCCTCAAAGGGACGTGCCTGCAGTCCTATTTCAGTAAGTCCGTGCTCACCGACCGTGTGATATATATGGGTTGGTTCGGTTATTAT
>JAGHBM010000015.1 GCA_021160955.1 Candidatus Aenigmatarchaeota archaeon | reverse complement strand
TATTTCTTAAGTTCGTCAATATCTTTTATTTCCTCTAACTTTTTCTTGAAATCTTTTACATTAGGTCTCGGTGTCTCGACTGGCATGGTTGGATAGTTCTTGCCTTGGAACGTCTCACCGGTGTTGACCATCAAATTTGGTTTTTTCTTTTCTATTCTTTTCAAGGCATTTTCAAGAAGATCAACTCGATGCGCCTTTCCCAAGATGAATGTCTGACAAGAACGGTACATATTCGTATTCTATTTCTTCAACGTCTATCTCACCCGTTCCAACTCTGGCCAAATGATCCATCGAATAAGTGTTTACGAAGAAGCATCCATCAATCCTACCAACACTCATAACACCCGGAGAAGGATACGCCTTTGTGAACCTTTTGACTGCCTCTAAATTTCCATACTTCTCTTGAAGTATGTCTCCTCTGAATTTTCCAGATGCAACTTCTCTTACCATCTCCTGGTCTTCCATGACCATTGCACTTGCAACCAACGAATACTCGTCCTTTTTATCATGTCTGAATGGGTGGTTTATGGTTATGCCATGGTGACCAGACATCAGAACAAAATCGGTGGGCTCGTATGATTGTATGTATTCTTTGTTGAGCTCATCCAACAAGTGTTTAAATCCGTGAAGCTTTGGCGTTTGCGAAAGTTTTTCGTAGTTATGTGAATATTTTATTGAATTGCCGCCAACTTCTACATCTAAAAGTTCTGGAATAACATGTGTCCTGGGAGGGGATCTCTTGGAGAGTTCGTCTATGTATCTTTTGGTGGTTTCTTTTCTTCCCTTGGTGTACTCTGGAGACTCTTGTCGGGGCATTCTGAATGTCAAAGTACCTCCTAAAATGTTCAAACTTCTCATCAGCCCACCCTTCTTACCGTAGAGCCTCATCAATTCTTTCTTGTCTCCACCTTTCTCCTTAAGTTTCTTTATCTCCTTGTCTATCTTGGATATTTCTTTTTCCTTATCATCGAGCAGTTTCTTGTTAGAGTTCACTTCCCTGAGAACCATCCTCTTGGTCAGTCTCCTTATGTTGTACCAGCTCGCATCGGTTAACGTGACGTATATTTCACTCGTCGGAGAACTTTTTCTCAAGTTTTGAACGAACTCTTGATATATGTCAAGTTGCTTATCCATGAAATTCTTCACGGGATCATACAAGAAACAATCGTCAGCAAATATCTCCGGATAGAGTATGTTGGAAGAAGGATCATCGACTATTATCAAATCCGGTTTATCATATTTTATGTACTCAAATGCACCTTTCATGGCATCGGAAGCCGTTTTCGTGGTGGAAAATACACTATCGGGGTGGTACTCGCTTATTATCATCATCTTTACGTCTTTTTTCAAGAAATCACCTTATGTAGGGATTATCTGTGTCATATGTGCTCTTTTTTGTCTTTTTTCTGGGAGCATATCCAGGAACTCCTTCGTCATCAACATAAAAGAGTACCTCTTTCTCATCGAGGTAAGATCCCTTTTTGAACTCTTCATAACTCTTAAGAAAATGCTCTATATCGTCACGTATGATCTTCATGCTGAAGTACTCTTCATTCATATCGTTGGATTTTAAGTTTATCACGTGTTTCTTTATCTTCTCTATCTGTTGTTTGAGAAAGTCATTGTAAATATTTTTCCATTCGTCCTTAGAAATAACCCAGCTTTCAGGAATCTCTTTCACGCCCCACACCTTGAGAATATATATGAACGCAAAAGTATATTAGAGTTTCGGTAGTGATGTAATTTTCAACTGGTAACAAAAATCAGATCAGTGATTTTATTTAAAGCTTCCAAAAATTTTATTTAAATAATACAACCTCAATTATTTTATGATGTTTGCCAATTTGTTAAGTCCCATGATAATGGTGTTTTTTCTGAGTGTTATCTTGACCTTTGTCGTAACGTTGATATACAAGGTATTCACAGACCAAGAAAAGTCAAAGGAACTCATGGAAAAGACCAAAGAACTGAACGAGAAGATAAAGAAAGCGAGAAAGGAGAACAAACAGGACGAATTGATGAAATACAACCAAGAGCTTATGAAAGTATCCACAGAGAATATGAAGCTTCAATATAAACCCATGTTGATAAGCTTTATAGTCATAATCCCTATATTCACCTGGATTGGACCGAAATTCTTCGGGTCTCAACCAATCGTGAACCTTCCATTTTCAATACTCGGTCACACGTCCCTAACATGGGTAGGGTGGTACATCATAGTATCGATACCGATGGGAATAATATTCAGGAAAATTCTCGGAATGAATTAGGTGCTGAGATGAGAAATTTCTTTGTGAAATATGAAGAAATTTCAGACCCAAACTACGGAAGTTATCCAGGATCCAGATCAGTCGAAGAACTAATAAACAACTCTGTCGTCATAATAGATAAACCTCCCGGACCGACTTCTCATCAGGTTGTAACTTGGGTGAGAAACATCCTTGGATCTAAAAAAGCGGGACACTCCGGGACGCTGGACCCGGGTGTGACGGGAGTACTCGTCGTGACCCTTGGAAAAGCATGCAAGATAATGCCAGCGCTGATGGGATTGGACAAAGAATACATAGCATTGATGGAGCTTCATGACGATGTACAAGAAGACTTACTCGAGGAAGTGCTTGAGAAATTTACGGGAAAGATAAAACAGATACCTCCGAGAAAGAGTGCCGTGAAGAGAAAGATCAGAGTGAGAGAAATATACGAAATAAAGATACTTGAAAGGGAAGGTAGGAGGGTATTAATGGATATAAAATGCCAAAAGGGAACATACATAAGAAAACTGATACACGACATTGGAAAAAAACTCGGTTGTGGGGCTCACATGAGAGAATTGCGGAGGATAAAGGTTGGCCCGTTCGGAGAAGATATTGCGGTGAGACTTCAAGACTTAAAGGATGCATACGTCATGTGGAAAGAGAACGGTGATACCAAAATAAAGGAATATTTAAGACCTGTGGAATTTGGTGTTGAACATCTCAAAAAAGTTATTGTCAAAGATAGCGCGGTGAACGCCCTGGCAAATGGTGCACCACTCGGCATCGGGGGGATAAGCAGGATAGAAGAGGGAATAACACCGGACGAAATGGTTGCGATATTCACAGAAAAGGGAGAACTATTGGGTCTTGGATATGCCAGCATGTCTACGGAGGAAGCCATGAAAAAAAGGCACGGATTATTCGCGAAAATAGATACTGTTATGATGGACAAAGACACATATCCCAAGATGTGGGGGCAAACTAAAAAGAAAAACGACTAATTCTCAACGTTTTTAAAGAATAAAAAGATATAAATACATCAATAAGCCTATATA
>JAGHBM010000058.1 GCA_021160955.1 Candidatus Aenigmatarchaeota archaeon | reverse complement strand
TTCCAGCCGAGCGCCTTCGCCACTGGTGGTCCCCCAGGGATTACAGGATTTAACCCCTACCCCTGGAGTACCCTCGGCCTCTCCCGGTCCCTAGTCTAACAGTCTTCCTGGCAATTCTCATGTTTTACATGAGATTTCACCAAGAATTTGTTAGACCGGCTACGAACGCTTTAGACCCAATAACCGTGGTCACCACTCGTGGCGCGGGTATTACCGCGGCGGCTGGCACCCGTCTTACCCACCACTTATTCCCGGAGCTTTTTACACTCCGGAAAAGCTCCAGCGATGCTGGAGCACTCAGGATGCCCTTATCGCCCTTTCAGGCATTGTAAAGGTTTCGCGACTGCTGCGTCCCGTAGGACCTGCGTTCTTGTCTCAGAACGCATCTCCGGGCTCCGTCTCTCAACGCCCGTATGGATTATCGGTTTGTGGGTCCGTTACACCCACAACAGCCTAATCCACCGCAGTCCTATCCTCAGGCGCCGGAGCTTTTGGAAACAGGACCTTCCAGTACCTGTTTCCTATCAGGGATTATCCTCAGTTTCCCAAGGTTATCCCTGACCTGAGGGCAAGTTGACTACGTGTTACTGAGCTGTTCGGCACGTGGGCGAACCACGTTCGCCTAGCATGTCTTAGTCGCATCCTGATAGCAGTGACCTCCGGCAGGATCAACCGGAGTTCGGTCGCGGGGAATTGGAGGAGATTCCACCAACAGGATTTCACCTACTCTAATCAGATATTCAAAAGTAATATCCAATTTGATTTATCCATATGTGGTGAGATGACTTCATAGCGAGGCACAGAAAAAGCTCACGAAATGTGAAGCGTGCCTACTCCGTATCCGCCAGACATATGGATGTGTAAATATTATGAAAACAACACATATAAATAGTTTACGCCCATGTGGATAAAACAAAACGATTCACTCCAATATGCGCTCCTTGTGATAGAACAGGCTTCTTATGAACCAATACATCGAAAATTGGAAAACCCCAGTTCAAAAACGCTTGAATCTTTAGAAAAAAGTTTACCTGCACGAAGACCATCATTAAGTTTAAAAAACAAAAAATTTTGCCATACCTAGTCAAAGTATTTCATGGCACGCCTAAGCGATGCTCGTACTTCGTTGGCCAGTATGGCTTTATAATATTCTCTCCATTTCAATTTAAACTTTTAAGAACTTTCTCAATAAACATTCCCTTTATTTTTCTGTATATTTCTCCATTGCCTCGTGCCTTTTTAACTGCCTCTCTTTTTATCTCAGCATATTTTTTTGCAATTTCGTAATTTTTCCTCAAATAATCGCGAAAAGAAATCATCATCTTCCAATCATTTGAATCAATTCTGGTTAAATGCACATGAACTCTTCTTATATTACCACCATAACGATATTCTTTCCTAAAGAATAATCTTGTCGAAGTGCTTGCGATTTCCCTAAACTCATAATTATTCTTTTTCAACTTGTTTTTTATTTTTTGAATCTCCTTGACATTTGTAACACCAATAAGAATATCTATTATACCTTTCCCACCGAGGCCTGGTACGGCAGTTGATCCAACATGTTCAATTCTTACAGAAGAGCCCAAAATTTTAGACAATTTCCTCTTTTCATAACTAAAAAGATTCTTGTATTTTGGATTGTATTTTCTAAAAACATATTTTTTCATATTTCTCAATTGGGGCCGCGGTCGGGATTCTCACGGAACCGCGGGAACTTTTGGTGTCCCTTCCGTAGGGATTCGAACCCGAGTCAGGGGCTACCTGCGAATTGTAAGTCTTCACCCAGCCAGTTTTGATGAATCTTTTACGCTGAGTAAAAGATTCTCCACAGGCCCCCATGCTTTTTGGTTATGAAACCAAAAATTTGAAACCTTTGGTTTCATGAATAACCACTGCACCACCGCGGCCATCACAAAATCTTTTCTTCCTTTCTATTTCCCTTTTTATCTATGATCACTTTCTTTCCAGACTTTACGATATGTTTGAAATCCTTGTATTCTAATTCAAATACATTAAATATTATTTTGTCTCCGACTTTCTTTTCCTTAACTATTTTCTTCAGCCTTATTGCGTTTGGATTGAGCCATGTCTTTTTGTTGTACGGAACAAATGAAACTTCCCATCCCCTCTCATTTATTGCCTTGCTAACGTTCTCCACGAAATCCTCCCATGCCTTATCCAACTTCTCTAATTTTTTCTCTATTTTCACTGATATCACCCTCTTAAGATGCTTTTCATTTCTTCAATTAGATCTTCAATCTTTATTAATTTTTCCTCTCCACTTTTCATGTCTTTGAGCTTGACGGTGTTTTCTTTAAGTTCTTTCTCCCCTATTATGAGACTGTAGGGTATTCCTTGTGAATTGACATAGTTGAGATTTTTGCTTATTCCTCTTTCCATTAAATCAATATCTGATTTTATTCCAGCGTCCCTTAATCTCTGAAGTATCTTTAGAGAATCGTTGAGTGTTCCTATTGGAATTACAAATACCTTTGTCAAGGTTCTCTTTTTTTCAACCTTGCTGCTCAGGTAATCTGTTAGGACATCCAAACCAAATGACACCCCAACAGCGGGTATTTTTTCAGATCCTAAAAATTTACCTATTAAATCATCGTATCTTCCGCCAGCAGCGAACGACGATGTGATCTCGGAATCTTTGAAAAAAGCTTCAAAGATTGTTCCCGTGTAATACACCAAACCGCGGGCAAGACTTGGAACAAACCTAACATTGTCCACTCCCATCAAATTCAAGTAGGAAAAAAGCTCCTCGATTTCCATCAAACCTTCCTTTGCCTCTTCTATTTTTCTAAGTGAATTGATGATTTCCTCATTTGATCCTCCAGTCAAAAGAATTTCCATCACACTACGTATCTTATCTTCGTCAATTCTTTTTTCCATCAATTCTTTCTCAACTCCATCCACACCTATTTTCTCCAATTTATCTATTGACAAAATAACATCATTCATCTTGTCATCATCTATCCCGGCATATTTCAGAATACCATTCAGGATCTTTCTGTTGTTGATTTTTATCTCAGCTTTTATGTTGAGTTTCTTTGCTACGACATCTATCACCTTTACAAGTTCTGCATCAGCGATCATTGAATTCGATCCAACAGTATCAATGTCGCATTGCCAGAATTCCCTGTATCTACCTTTCTTAACTGGACCGTCTCTCCACACCCTACCAATCTGATACCTCTTGAATGGTTTTGGTAGTTCCGGATTTGCAGCTATGACCCTACATAAAGGAACGGTTAGATCATACCTGAGACCTAACTCTCTGCCGCCCTGATCCTTGAGTCTGTACGTCTCTTTAAGAATCTCATCTCCCCCGGCGTACTTTTTGGAGAGAATTTCCCATCTCTCAAGACCGGGTGTTTCAAGTGGACTGAATCCAAAAGTCTCAAAAATTTCCCTGAGCGTATCTACTATTTTCTGTCTCACTATTTTTTCTTCGGGAAGAAAATCCCTTGTTCCTCTTACAGGTTGAAAATCCTCTTTCATATTAATCACTTGTATTCTTTTATTTTAAAAATATAAAGACGAAAATTAATTCTTAAATTTCAATCCTTCTCATCAGAGCTATTATGTTCTTTTCTTCTCTATCTGTGTATATTTTTTTCACTTTGAACCCTGCATCGATGATGTCTTTTTCAAGTTCTTCCTTTGTATAGAGATAATATTCTCTCTTCAACACCTCTCCTGAAAATTTCCACTCTCTTTCATAAACCTCTTGGTCGGGCAACTCTGGATTGTCTCTGTTCCACACGGTCAAAAAAGCCTCACCATCCTCTTTCAAAACCCTTTTCATTTCTTTCAATGCCGAAATTCTTTCATTCCTCTCCAAAAGGTGGTGGAGTGTGGCTATGCAGATGATATAGTCAAATGAAGAATTTTTAAAGGGAAGTGACAGCATATTTGAAACAACGAGATGAAACTTCATTCCAAATTTGTTTTCATACTTTCTTGCCAAGAACAAGAGATTTTTTGATAAGTCGACACCATAGAATTTGAACCTTTTTGAATCGAAGGGAACAAAATCAGCACCGTGCGCACAACCGATATTTAATAGTTTACCGCCGGGCCAATTGGTGTTCAATTTTTCCAATTCATCTCTCAAAATTGTCCAATGTCTGACGTTGTACCAACTCTCTGCTATTCTATCGTAAAAATCACGAATGTTCATAGTTAGACTTGTTTGAAAAAGACTTAAATAATTTAGAGTTCTTAGCTTTTGATGGTGATGATATGTTACCAATACCAAAGAGAAAAAGAATTTTTGAGGACGAGCTGCTGAAGTTACCACCGGAAGACAAGATAGTTGTTAATGCAATCCAAAAGAAGGGGTTGTATTTGGAAATACAGGAATACCTTAAAAACCACGATGCGAGACTCTACCATCTCGAGCATTTCGAGGGAGAAGATCCAATCGGTAAACCATGTGATGGGTCAAAGAAATATACGGTGTGAATGGCGGGACAATAGGAATCATCACGTACAGAATGCACGGAGAAGAAGATCCGAGAATCATCGTTACCGTCACAGGAGAGAAAAGAATAAAAGAAGAGTTAAGAGATTTGTTTGGTAAAAATATTTGAGATTAATAAAAATTCAAAAATCAAAAACCGATTAACCCCTTATTTTTCAATTTTTCGTGAATAATCTCATTTCCTCCTCCAGAAAGGCATCCTCCACATCTTTTATGAACTTCTTGCTGAGACTTCCCAAATAAGGAGAACCATCGTAATGGGAAACATATATCTTTTTCATATTAATTAACTCGATTGTAAAAATATTTAAGCATGAATATGAGAAAGAACTTAGCCGAAGAAATAATATCAAAAATAATCGCAGAAGATCTGAGCAAAGAAGAGATTCAATCATTAAAAACTAAACTTGCTTCTAAGTATGGAATTGAAATTCCTGGAAATGGTTACCTTTTTTCTGTTGCACAGAAGATGGGTGTAGATGAAAAATTGTTGGAAAAACTCAAGAGAAAGCCGACGAGGACTCTTTCGGGCGTGACCATAGTTGCAGTCATGACTTCTCCAAAGCCCTGTCCACATGGAATATGTGTCTACTGCCCACAAAATCCCAACGTTCCGCAGAGTTATGCCGATAACGAACCGGCAGTCATGAGAGGGAAAGCCCTCAATTTCGACCCGTACGAACAAACCAAGACAAGAATAAAACAATTGGAGGCAATCGGACACCCAACAGATAAGATAGAACTCATAGTCATGGGAGGTACCTTCACGGCAAGAAGAGAAGAATACCAAAGATGGTTTGTAAAGAGATGTTACGATTCTATGAACGGTGAAAATTCGAGAAACTTAGAGGAAGCAAAATCAAAAAACGAAAGGGCAAAACATAGGTGTACTGGGCTCACCATTGAGACGAGACCAGACTATATGAAGGAAAGACACATAAACGAAATTCTCGAGCTCGGTGCAACAAGGGTAGAACTCGGTGTCCAAAATCCAGATGATAGAATATACAAAATCACGAAAAGAGGTCATACGATAAAAGATGTCATAGAATCAACAAGGTTGTTGAAAGATTCGGGGTTTAAGATTTGCTATCATCTCATGCCGAACCTTCCCGGATCAACTCTGGAGAAGGACTTCAAAATGTTCAAGAAAATCTTTGAGAATGAAAACTACAAACCAGACATGATAAAAATATATCCAACGTTAGTTGTTAAGAATGCCGAGTTAGAGAAATGGTGGAGAGAGGGAAAGTTTGAACCTTACACGGACGAAGAGCTCATAGATCTCTTGTGTAGGGTAAAGTCGATAGTACCCAAGTACGTGAGAATCATGAGGCTTCAGAGGGATGTACCCAGACAAGAAATAGTTGCGGGTTGTAAATATTCCAACTTAAGGGAAATCGTTCAAAGAGAAATGAAAAAAAGAGGATTGACATGTAGATGTATAAGATGTAGAGAAGTTGGTCACAGACTTAAGAACGGGTGGAAAATTGGTAATTTTGTCTTGAAAGTTGAAAAGTATAGAGCATCAAAAGGAAAGGAATATTTCTTGATCTATGAAGATGAAAATGAAACTCTCGCTGGAATCTTAAGGTTGAGAATTCCATACAAACCTTTCAGAATAGAACTGGAAAATTCCGCAATAATAAGGGAACTGCACGTTTACGGACCGGAGGTACCGATAGGTGGAAGAGGTCGGATACAACATACTGGACTCGGCGAAAATTTACTCAAGGAAGCCGAGCGAATTGCAAGGGATGAAGGCATGGAAAAGTTGGCCATAATCTCAGGGGTCGGTGTTCGTGAATATTATAGAAAATTTGGTTACAGTCTCGAAGGACCTTACATGACAAAGAATTTGTCAAAGAAGTTATAGCTTAAATACTTTATCGAATAATATAAAATGGTGAGGTGGTTTGATGTTCGAAAAGACTTTATCAAAGGGTAAGATGAGCTTTGAAGATTTTCTTAACATGCTTGAAGAAAATAAGGATAAGACAGCAAAAGTAAAAATAAAAAAGACAGGAATAATTTTCGAAAAGAAAACCGTTGACTCAAAGAATTCACTGGAGAGTATTTTACCGTTGATCAAAGAAGAATTTTCACCAAATGAGAAATATGTACCAATGATAGAATACAGGATAAAAGAAGAGAGAAATGGCACCAAAAGTTACAACTTCACTGTTAAATATCTCACGAGAGAAGGTGTAATATTGTACGACAAAAAAATCGGCGAGGGGATAGAACTCAGGAATCTTGAAAAAATCGGAAAAATTTGCTATCAAGAAAATTGAGATCTTATAAATTCCCTCACTTTCTTTTTTAATTCTTCCAATGAACCCTCGTTCATGATAATGAAGTCAGACATGGCTATGGGGCCACCGATGTGAAGATTTTCTATTTCCGAATAATCTCTATTTCTTGCTTCATCTTCACTTAAGGATCTCACTGGTCTTTTTTCAAGCCTTTCATATCTCGTCTTTGGTGAAGAATAAACTGTCAAAACCTTGAAATTATCACCATACTCTTCTTTGAGTAACTTGTATTCTTCCCATGAATAAAGACTTTCGACGACAACATTCCCTTCTTTCAGGCAATCGTTTATTTTTGGCAAACTCAGTCTTGCCATTATGTCCATCCCACCTTCCTTTCTCATCTTCTCCCTAATAATCTTTTCATTTTCTTCGTTTATTTTCAATCCCTCTCTTTTGAGTCTCTCGAAAACGGGATCACCGAAGTAAACCCGATGAAAACCAGATTCGACAAAAATTTTTACAACTTCTGTTTTCCCTGCACCGGGCATTCCAACGACGGCAATTATTTTGTTCATAATCACACCAATTTACTTTTTTTTATCTTCAATTCTACCTCCATGATAAATTAGTTGGTAAACCTTCTTTCCTTTGTAGAATATTTTTTTTCTTCTCCGTAAAATTCTTCCCTGCAACCATTTTCTAGAATTGTTTCTCTGCCTTCTTCTTCCTTCGCATAGGTGTTTTTCTTTGCCTCGACAAGAAATTCAACAAACTCCATGTACTCACTCTCGTTCAAGTGGTGCGGGGGGTGAGAACTTCGACGTAGGTTTCGAATTCGCGAACCTTTGGCGGAAGCCTTATTTT
The DNA here is from genome assembly GCA_021160955.1 of Candidatus Aenigmatarchaeota archaeon. Classification (GTDB taxonomy): domain Archaea; phylum Aenigmatarchaeota; class Aenigmatarchaeia; order PWEA01; family JAGHBM01; genus JAGHBM01. Next base: position 1,910 of record JAGHBM010000058.1, on the reverse strand, counting down.
TCGTAAACATTTTTGCGCGTTTACTTTTGTGCAAAAAGGTTTCTCACGAAGGACCTACGTCCACAGGATTTCTCAAACGAAGTTTGGGAAACCTGAATCTTATTTCAGAGTTTCCTATTCCTATCAACGGAGTTTGACTCCTCAACACTTAAGTCTGAACTTAAGTCCTGCCCCTTTGGCCACTTTGTTGTCTTGGCCGCTCGGGCACCCCCGCATGGACAAATAAATAAAAGAAAATATTCTATAAAAAAGTTTCAAAGCCCAAGTTCTTCAAATTTTTCCTTCAGTTCCAGATTCTTCTTGATTTCGTTTTCAACCTTTGACAACTCTTTTTCTAACTCTCTCATAAATTTCTCGTAGTGTTTCTTCTTAACGATATTTTTCTTTTTCATGTATCTGAGAATCTCGTCGGCTCTTTTTATCATTCTCAACTTATCTTCATTCTTCTTCAACTGGTTGTACGGATAGGGACTTAAATAAGTCCTGGAGTTTATCGTTTCGAGATCAGAATAATATTTATCTTTAATCATGAGAAGATCTTCCGGTTCTGAATTCAGGTACCTCTTGATTTTTTTATCGATTAAATAGAATGCTCCAGCGCCTGATGCACCGATACCAAGAGCGAGTAATGTAAGTCCAAAATCAACCCACATATTTCAATATGATGTAAAAAAGGATTTAAAACTTGAGACAACTCCAGAATTTATAAAAAACAAAAATTTCAAAATAAAAAGAAAAAGAGACCAGCTTAAAGGTCTCTTGCTTGAATTGTCTTTCTTCCGTTTGCCTTTGCTCTTTCAGCTGCTTCCATTATTATCTCTTTAACTTTCTTTTCTAGAGCATCGTAGAAGTCAGCACTTATGTTGTGTTTTCCTTTAACAACAGACTTTACAGCATTCTTCACTACCAATGCCATTTCTCACACCTCCAACAGAGTATTAGGGCGCTAAGCCACTTGTATCATAATTATTAGAAATTTCAAATATAAAGGTTTTGTGAATTGGTCGATCCGAAAAAGTTTTTATATTATTAGATATTAGAAAAAGAGGAAAATCGATGGTGCTCCCGCCGGGATTCTCACGGAACCGCGTATCCGTACTCCTGACCCTCCATTCAAATTTTGGTTGGGTCACACAAACCCAACAATGTCATGGCAAACCTAAGGTTTGCAAGATTGTTTTCTTTGGGGTTTGCAAAGACCTTTCTTTTTGAAAGAAAGGGATTTGCTTTTGAACCCGGGTCTTCGGCTGTCTTCTCTCTCATCGCAGAGCTCAACCCTTTCGATGAAAATCGAAAGGCCGACATCCTTGGCCGGACTAGACTACGGGAGCTTATAACAAACTATTAAACCCTTAACTTAAATATTTATCCCCATCCAGAAGAGCAAAAAGTTAATTATATGGTGGGCCAGGGGAGACTCTCACCAAACCGCAGGGGGCAACCCTCCTTCAGTTCTAGGGAATTCCTTCTTCCCTTAAAATTTGGTTAAGTTTGCGAGACTCAACCAAACTTCTTGGGCAAACTTTCAGTTTGCCCAAAAATGTTTTTTCCTATTGCCCTTTCTCATTTTTGGTTGCTTAAAAGCAACCAATGCTTCGTTCTTTCCCTGAAGGCTTTCTTTTGAAGAAAGGCTTCTTTGAACTCCCGACCTCTGCCTTGTAAGGGCAGCGTCATAACCAACTAGACCACCGGCCCATTTCGTTATAATGATTGTAGATCAACTATTTTAAAGTTTTTAATGGCGCTGGGGGAGGGACCCTCACCCGAGGAAGGGGAAGTATCCCCTTCCTAAGGGATTACCAACCCCTCTTTCTTGGCAAACTTTCAGTTTGCCCAAAAATGTTTCTTTTGGGGGATAGAGGACCTTTTCTTATATTTTGGTTGGGTTACCCATGGGACCCAACCTATAT
>JAGHBM010000001.1 GCA_021160955.1 Candidatus Aenigmatarchaeota archaeon | reverse complement strand
TTCAGTCAAAATTTTGTTGCCGCAAACTTCGTAAAATGCTGTAGATACGTTACTATATGTCAGTGATTCGGATACAGAGGTTTTATTTTGGTGAGGGGTTAAAGAAACATTTAAATACTTTTAGTTTTAAAATATAAGACTATGTATCGAATCGATATATTGAAGAAAATGGATAGAAAACAAGTTTTGAAACTTTCAATAGTAATGTTAATTGTCATATCTGCATTGGTAAATTCAACAAATTATGCTCATGCCTACATTTTCGGTTCCACTGTTTTGCAAATTCAGGAGCTAAAGTACGATCCATATCCGGCAGAAGCAGGTAAATATATGGATTTATGGGTAAAGATTGAAAACATTGGAACAGAAGAAGCTAAGGATGTTACGTGTGTACTATTACCAGAATATCCTTTCTCTTTAGATCCTAACGAAAATGCAACCAGAAATATTGGAAGATTGCCTGGAACAAAGGAAGTAATTCTTCAATACAAATTAAGAGTTGATTCCAATGCTGTAGAAGGATGGAATGAAATGAAAATAAAATGCCGAACAGAAAATTCAGACAGTTGGACAATTCATAAATTTGAGATTTACGTAGAATCAAAAATTCCAGAATTTGCAATAGGTTCTATAGTATCAGATCCTACAAAACTCTTTCCCGACTCGGAAGAAAATAAACTTTCCGTAGAAATTCAAAATATAGGCACAGGTGATGCGGAACTCGTAACATCGGAGCTTATATTACCTAAAGGAATTACACCAAGTGAAAGTTACTCCAACATAGCAAATCTTGGAACAATTAAGGAAGGGGAAAGCAAAACTGCGGAGTATTATATTGACATTGATAAAAAAACCGTTCCGGGAAATTACAAAGCAAAACTTATTATAAAATACAAAGATTCCAATAACAATAGAAAAGAATATAAAAATCAAACATTGGATGTTAACATTGTTGTAAAACCTTTGCCGTTATTTGAAATTGAAAATGTAAGTACAAATCCCGATAAATTATCTCAGGGGGACAAGGCATCATTAAGGTTAACAATAAAAAATGTAGGATTTAAAGAGGCAAAAACTGTTTCTGTTAAGATTTACAAGCAAAGTGACCAACCTTTTGATTTTGATGAAAAGTACGATTACATAGGAAATCTTAAACCGAACCAAAGTGGTGAGACTGTTTTCAGATTTGATGTAAATGATAACGCCAATCTAAAAACCTATTTTTTAAAAGCAGAAATAAGATATCTCATTGGTGACGAGGTTAAAATTGTTGAAAAACAAATACCAATCAAGGTGGAAATGAAGAAAAGAGATTCAAAATTGTTTTTCTTGGGAATTCTTTTTGTTGTTTTTGTGATATTATCCGGTGTATATTATGGACGGAAAAAAATCAAGAAATAATTTAACTCAGATTGTACCTAGAGGTTTTTTAGAGTCATATATTTTGTTGCTTCTTAGAGATGAATCATTGCACGGCTACAAAATTATGAAGAAAATTAAAGAGAAAACAAAATTCTGGAAACCTTCGCCCGGAACAATATATCCAGCTTTACATTCTTTAACTAAAAAGGGTTTGATAAAAGAAGTTGAAGATGGAAGAAAAAAAAGATATGTGTTGACCAAGAAAGGATTGAAAATCTCTAAGGAAATCAAAGGATTTGAACAGGCAATGAAAGACAAAATGAGTAAGATACTTGGAGAGATTTTAAATATAGATAAATCGGAGCTTGAAAAATTTTTTGAAAATATCAGAAAAAAGCAAAAAGCAAGTCCCTTAGTTGTTCAAATGAATAATATGTTTAATCTGATCATTAAGGTCTCAGATCAGCCTAAAAAATGCTTTGAGGCAGCAAAAATTCTAAAAGAAACAAATCGTAAGTTGAGAGAAATAGTAAAGATGAAGGTGTGAGAAATGGATATTCTAAAAAATCTTGCTAGGTTTCAGTATAAATATTCATCTCTGATTTTTATGATAACTGTAATTTTAACAATGGCAATAGGGTTGGGTATCCAAAATATACATTTACAAACAGATATAAACAAAGAACTGCCCCAGAATTTGGATGTGATAAAGCTTCAGAATAAGATTTCTGACAAGTTTGGTGGAGCAGATACTGTAATGGTTCTGATAAAATTGGATAAGAATTGCAAACTTGAAAATGCACCCAAAGATATAAGAGATCCAAAAGTAATTAGAATGCTTGTTGGTATTGAGAATGAAATAAAAAAGGAACCCTCCGTGAGCTCTGTTCAATCTGCTGGCTCTTTTTTCGTATATTCTGAAAAAGTCCCTGATAATATAGAACTGATAAAACAAATTTTTGCAAAAATACCAAATAGTGAGATGTTTTTCAATAAAGATTATTCTTCAACTTTAATGATAATTTCGGCAGATTTGGGGAGCAGTGAGGAAAAAATTAACCACTTTGTTTCGAAAATCAAAGGAGATATAAAGAGTGTAGAGAAACCTGCGTGTATTGACATTACAGTCACTGGAAATCCTCCTATAAGGGTTGTTTTAATGAAAATGCTTGAACACGATATGATTTTTACTATGGGCATTGCTGCAATTATAATTCTGTTCTTACTCATTTTAATAAAAAGGTCTTTCACAAAGGGCATTCTTGTTTTCACCCCTTTGATTTTAGGTCTCACGTGGACCCTTGGTCTTATGGGATGGCTTAATACTCCATTGTCAGTAGCAACCGTCGGTATAGGAGCGATGATTTTAGGTTTGGGTACAGAATATGGAATTTTCTTAGTGGAAAGGTATGAGGAAGAAAGAGAAAAGGGCAAGAATCAAAAAAAGGCGTTAATTACAGCATTGCCCTCTGTTGGTTCAGGGATTATAGGTTCTGGAACAACTACCATAGTTGGTTTTCTTGCCTTATTGCTTGCTTCAATGCCTATGATTCGGCATCTTGGAGAAACACTTGCTTTAGGAATTTTCTGTATTTTATTCGCGACCGTTGTTGTGTCACCTGCCATCATATTGATTGAAGAAAGGTTTATCGAGAAAGCAGAAAAATTTGAATTAAAACTCCTTAGGAGAGGTTTGAAGCATGAAAAAAATAATTGAAAGATATGCTGAATTTGTGGCAAAAAAGCCTCATATAATTTTGGGAGTTATGATAGTGTTTACTCTAATTTCATTTGTTGGGATGAGCCTCGTTAAAACGGAGGGTATGTCGTATAAAGATATGCTTCCGGAGAATGTAGAAGAAATAAATGCAATAAACTATATTGGTGATGAATTTGGGACTTCGGGTGAATCCGTAATGGTTGTTGTTGAAATAAGTCCGAAATATGCAAATTCTAACGAGATTAGAGATATTCGCAATCCGGAGGTTGTTGAATATATCGATATCCTTGAGCAAAAAATAAGAAAAATACAGGGTGTTGTTTCTATAACAGGAGCTTCTGATATTCTGAAGGAGATGAACTCTGGGCATTTACCAAAAACAAAATCGAAAATCATTGAGCTCATGAATAAAGAGATTGTCATCGACCAATCTTCTTTAGATCTGCCAGAGGCACTGTCTCAATTCTCCGAAGGATTGGAAGGCATAGAAGAGGGTATGTCAGCGGAAGAGCAAATTATAGGAGGCATGACTTATGGATTGAATGGATCATCTGTGGCTTTAGATCAAATTCGATATGCTCTTCTATCGATAGCAGAAGGTATGAACCAGGAGCAAGATTTAACCCAGATAACTCAGACTATTTCTCTAGTTGACCAAATAGAAAATTTAGTACAACAATCAAATGCTACACAATCTGAAAAAATGGAGATAGTCGGTTATTTAGAAGGATTAAAGCAGGGATTAAATACGATGACCACTCAAATGGCAGAAGCACATGAGGGGATGCAACAATTATCAACATCATTAAATGGAATGGCAAATGCTCTTGAAAATATTTCTTCTGGGATTGAAGAAATGAAAAATGCAAGTTTGTTACTTGAAAATCTCACTTCTAACTTAAAAGAAGGTGTTTCTGGAATAAGCTCTGGTTTAGACGAGATTCACAAATATCTGGAGTTGTATGAGGGGGGAGAAAAGAATGAGAAACCGATGAAGTTAAATCAATTCAAATATTATGTAAGTGATGATTATACAACAACCATTATAAGAATAAACCTAGCAGAAATGAATGAAGAAAAAAAGGAGGAATTTATTGATGATCTTGAACATATAATCAGTGAGACAAAAAAGCCTGCAGGATTGGATGTTGGACTGACTGGAAGTCCTGTAATATCAAAAGAGTTGAAAAATCAGGTAAAGCCAACTATGCAAAAAACTTCAATGTTTTCTTTGATAGGGATTTTTATAGTTGTGTGTTTGCTTTTCCTTTCTTTAAGATATGGTATAATTTCTTTGCTTGCAATTGGATTTGGAATAATATGGGTTTATGGAGTTTTGGGTTTATCAGGAATGCCTATAAATTCTACAATGTCAGGTGGCATATCAATGATTATGGGAATAGGAATAGATTTTGGCATTCAAGTTGTAAACAGATTCAGGCAGGAAAGAAAAAAACATAAAATAGAAAAAGCGATGAAAATAACACTTTCAAACGTATTTACACCCATGCTTATAACAACATTGGCAGCTTTAATAGGTTTCAGGGCCATGTCTTTAGGACAATTGACCCTATTGGCAGATTTAGGAAATATGATGTCATTTGGTGTTTTGTTCTGTTTTATCGCGGCGGTTACAGTAATACCATCTGTATTGATTATCAGTGAAAAGTTAAAAATAAAGAAATAAAATTATTTATTTTACTTCTTACAAAATTTTGGTGGGTTCTCTTGTGCGATGGACCTTTTTACAAAAAAGAATATGAAGATCTCATCGAACTCGACGTTGAATTTCTTCCAAATTCCTGGGTTATCAAGGACTACATCGAACGCAGATTCAAAAAGAAACCGGCAAGTGTGATGTACTTCTGCAGGAAGCATTTCGTAGAGGTCATGAACTACTACAGAAATCATCAGAGTGGTAGCGGGGAAATCTAAACCATTGTAAAGTAAATATTAACTACTTACAGATGATTAAAAAGTGTTAAGTATTTAAAATTTAACGAGAAATTATTAATTGGTGATTTTATGGAAAGATATGCCGAATGTCGTGGACCGGTGTTCGATCCGATTTTGATTAACAAAAGAGGAAAAATAGAAGAAGTAGAAATAGTAAAATCATATGAATTGGATCCAAAAATACACCAAGGATTGCCCACACCAAAGCATCTCGTTTACAAGGTTCCAGAAGGTGCTGTAGTTGTGGCATCACATAATTTAGAGAAAAAAGATCCCGTAGTAATCCAGTGCAATAACCCAACTAGAAGAGCCATTAAAAAGGCCAAAGAAGTGGCTGAAGAGATGGCCAAAAAATACAATATAGATGAGTTTTGGTTAGAAGAACCTTCAAAGATTATGCCATGGATAGAACCAAGAGAAACCTCTACGGATCTCGATTGTTTGTTATGAGTTCTCAAGAGGCTTCTCTATCTTTTTCTTGTTTATGTGAATTTTTATCACGTCGAGCTCAATCACTTCTGCATCGGTTCTCAGAATCTCGGCAACAGATGGATACGTTCTTCCCTTGTCACCGCTGACCAACTCTTTGATGTACGTGCCTGCTTCAGCGGTAATGGTAAGTTCTATCTTCTTTTTTCCAACTTTCTTCCATTTTATATCTTTTACAACTCTCTTTCTCAAGAGGTCTGCCCTCCTGTGGAGAACTCTAGTGGGAGTCTCTTGATATATTCTCTTGCCCTTCAAAATTGAAAGTTTCTTGAGATCTTCCTCGCTGACATCGTCTTTTAGTTTGACGAGAACTCTGTATGTTTTGTCCGGTCTGACAGATTTGACCTTTTCGACCATGTCGCTGTTTACTATTTCTATGTTTCTGATTTCAACCTTTTTCGTCTTCTTGACATCCTCTATGAGTTTCTTTTTGTTTATCTTCCTCTTCTTTGGTTCCAAAATCTCCAAAACGAATGGTCTCCACGCGAGGCATCTTGCGTCTATGTCTTCACGACCGCAGCCGTGAAACTTATGTCCTTTTCCGCCTATTTGCTTCATAAGAGGCTTTGCTATTATCTCTTCAACGGAGGTCTTGTATTTACCCGATGGCCATTTCGTCTGGGGTATCCCCCTCTTGAGTTTGTTGTACTCTCCATAGATGTAAAGGGGATTCACTTCAACTTCTACTTTTTTCTTCTTTAGGTTTATCAGGATAACTACATCGGGATATTTGAATTCCACTGATTTTTTCAACTTCTTCTCGAGTTCTTTTCCGACGATCCTATTTATCTCCGATTTCAATGGTTCGCACCAATCTATCCCAATGCTTTCCCAGAGTTCTTCTTCCTTTATTATCAAGTCGTCGGGGAGCTTGGTTCCGACCAAAAAGGTATCGAATCCTATTTTTTTGAGTTTTTTCTCAGCCTCTTTGACATACGTTTCGAGTTCGTCGAATACGTTGTTGCATATCACGCATGTTTTCTTATCACCGCTTTTTTTAACGTCCTTAGACCTGAAGTTGAATTCCTCAAAATTGGACATATCGACTTTCATTTTTTCTCCAGAATCAATGGAAAACGCCAGAAAATTCCTTATTATCCTACCTCGTTCTTCGTTATCGTATCCCGAGAGAAGTTGAGCAAATTGCCTACCAAGACAGTGATTGCACACGTAACCCTGACTTAGGATTTTTACTGCCTTGTAAAACACAGAAGGCTGTCTACCTATTTCCTCGTTCATAGGTTTTAATTTTTATTTTGAAGATATAAAAGTTTGCTGAATAAAGGGCAGGTCGGTGTCGTCGAGTTCTCCAATATCCTCGTTCTGCTCTTTATCCAACTCATACGAACACGTGTGGGTCATGTTACATCCGACAGTTATTATCTTGTTGTTGTCCCATTCAAGGTTTTTTGCGAGCCCTGAATTGCTTCTTCCCCATCTTTTCATGAGGAAATTCATATTCCTTGAGGAGTATCTCTGGCTCCTCATATTCTCGCCAATTAAAAATTTTTGGTAAAAAAATAAAAAAATTCCATCATTTTTTAACGAACAAAAGATTTAATAAAAACAAAAACCAAATATATTGAAGTATTTTCTTCAAAGGGTGATTTCTAGGGTTGAAAAAGAAGATATCGTGGAGAAAACTGAAGAATTTGTCATAGAATCCTTCGAAAAGAGTGATATTCCCCAGACTGTAGCCAGGGGAATGATAAGACATCTCCTTCAAACAAGGGACTATCTCCTTGCTCTAATCGATGGGGAGAATAAAGATACGACTGCCCTTGAAATAGCTGCGCTGCTTCACGGCATAGAGAGGGCCTACACACTTGACAAAAAGTATTCAAAGATATTGGAGGGGATGTCCCACGAAGAGAAAAGTGCTTACATAGCAGAGGAATTCCTGAAAAAGATAAAAGCACCGAGAAAACTCATTAAGAAGGTTAAGAGGCTCATATTGCTTCATGAAAAAGCTCCTACCAAAGAGACCAAGATATTGAGGGAGGCCGACAACCTATCGTTTTTGGAGAATACCCTTCCCATATGGTTTGAGGCTTATCTTTGGTTAGGTCATGCACCCAAGGAGATAGTAAAGCTCAGTAAGAAAAAAATAGAAGAAAAATTCAAGCAAATAAAATCCAAGAGAGGCAAGGAATTGGCAAAAAAATACTACAAGAAATGGAGTCATTGGCTGGAGCAGAAGGAGGTTTGAAGTTATGAAGGTCTGTCCAAATTGTGGTTTTGCTGTAAAAGATGAATGGAATTTTTGTCCAATCTGCGGAGAAAGTCTAAATGGGACGAACAAAGAATTGAACGTTCCCGTTATAAAAATTCAGATAAGAAGCAACTTCGACGGGAGACCAGATATAAAGGTCAGTGGCTTGAGTAGGAGAATGATCAACAAAGATAGTGGTATCAAAAGATTAAAAAATTTAAAAAATACGAAGTTTTCAGTTCCAAGTTCATCTCGTAAAAGCATCAAGGAACCAGAGACCACGGTCAAGAACCTGGGAGATAGAAAAATATTTACAGTCAAACTTCCAGGTGCCGCCAAAGAGAATGTAGAGGTTGTTGAACTTGAAGAGAGTATAGAGATAAGGGCGGTTGTCGGAGATACGTTTTATTTCAAGGTCATACCAATATCTCCGAATTACAAGTTGAAAAAGAAGTTCGTCGGCAACACCCTGAAACTCGAAGTCAGAGATTGAATTTTTGATCTTTATTCACTTTTTTACGTATTCTTTTGTTTCATGGTGAGAAAAAGTGTAACATTCTCTTCCTTCTGAGCCACATTTCTTGCATTTGTGGGATACACAGGGTTTCATCTAATCTGTTGAATTCTATTTTTTCAATATCGTAGTCCAGATCACTGCCGCATTTCGGGCATTTTCCTGGTTCTGGTATATTCTCATCCTCATCGACTGTATACAGTATCATCTAAACACCTATATTCAAGTTGTATGAAAAAGAATTTAAATTCATCACTCTATCTTCTGCTGCTTCATTCTCTTGTACTGCTGATATGCATACTCTCCACAGGGTCCCATGCCAAACATCATCCTCTCTGGGTCTCCAATTTGCTGTGATACAAACCATCTACCGAATCCACCTCGATATCCAAATCCTCTGTGCCATCCGAATTTTCGACCTCTGCTCCATCCATAACCTGGCATTCAATCACCTCCCAATTTTGTTTTGTTTCAATAGATTGGAAATTTTTTCTATGGTTTTTTTACTGAGATGATGCTCGAGTACACACGCCTCTTTTTTTGCAGTTTTCTCATTCACACCCAACATCTCAGTTAAAAACTTGAATATTATTTCATGTCTGGAATAAACAGATTTTGCACTCTTTTTTCCTTTTTCTGTGAGCTTTATGTACCCATACTTTTCGTAGCTTATCAACCCCTCTTCAGAAAGTTTTTTTACGGCGTGGTTCACGCTCGAGGGTTTGACATTCAACTTCTTTACCAGATCCTTAAGCCGCACGAATCCTTTTGATTGCTCGATTAAATACATGTTCTTCAGGTAGTCTTCAAGACTCCTCGTCAATTTCATCATAACCAACCATTATCTTTGCTGCCATGCCCTTTCCGATCCCATACAGAGTTTCACCAACCCTGACAGCAACCGGGCCTCCCGTGAACTCGCTGACCCTTCTTACCTTTTTTCCAGGTCTTATGTTCATGGAGTAGAGTCTGTTTACGAGCCCCATACCAGCTTCTATGCTGAGTATCGTTCCTTCAACTCCCTGTGGGAGGTAAATCAGAGGAACTACATTCCTGTATTTTAGCTTTGACATACAATTTTAGATTAGTCTAACATATATTTATTGTTTTTCATCCTCTTACCATTGTTGTTCCGCACTTAGGACATTTCTCTTGGTAGCAGGGTACTCCTCTTCTGTGTGGGATCCTGTATCCGCATTTTGGACAGACACATTCTCCTTCCGGCCCTGCTCCAAATCCTCCCATTCTCCCCCTTCCGGCCATTTCGTATACACCTCCTCCTATTCTTATAGATTTTCCGTTGACCAATGCATCGGCTATCTTTCTCCTCGCTGAAGAAAGTATTCTGTTGAAAGTGGGTTGAGACACGTTCATTTTCTTTGCCGCTTCTTCTTGGTTGAGTCCTTCCAGATCTTTAAGCCTTATCGATTCGAGTTCTTCAACCGTTAATATAGATTCCTCTAAACCTTCTGAGCCGTACGGCTTGAAATATGTTATACTCGGTTCAAACCAAACCCTTCTAAACCTTCTTGGTCTCGGAATTTACATTCACCTCTTTTCAACCTTGGAAATAACATCCTTTACTATTCCCATAGTTTCTTGGTACTTTATTCCCTTTGATTCGAGTGCGCCTTTCATGTTTGGTCCTATACGTCCACTTATCACCAAATCAACTCCTTCGTCTGCCAGCATCTCGGCGACTCCAAATCCTGCACCACCACCGCCCATTCTAAATGGGTTCTTTATTGTTTTCACGAGTTTTCCGTCTTCAAATATCAAGTAGTATGGTGCCCTACCACTTGCCTCGCTTATGGGTGAGTTCTCGTCCTTTCCTGTCGATGATATTGCTATCCTCACAAAAAACCACCTCCTTCAAGTTTTTCAAATATGAAACCTTCAATAAGGGAAACAAAGATCATGACAAAGGTCAGCACCACGGTGAATTTGATTCCAAAATAGTATATCAACAAGGGCATCAGAGGAATTTTCACAGCTCTGTTGTACAGGAATGTGGCTATGAATCCGTAGCTCACTCCTTTCTTTTTTAGCTCTCTGAGCATGGGATACCACATGTATATCGGTCCAGTGGATATTATACCACCCACGACCGATACGATCCATCTCTTGATGCCCGAACTCTTTCCGAGATACTTGGCCGCCATTTCAGGTGTTACGTAGTAATTCACACAGGCCATCATCGAAAATACTAAAATGAACACTGGGATTATGTTTTTCAACACGCCGATGGAAAAGTGCAAAGATGTTAAGACTGTTGCCGGATTCCATACACCAACGATTACATAGGTGAAAATCACCGTTGCCAAAAAGTACCAACCAACGTAACTTTTCTCACTCATAGCATACTCACCAACACTACCGTAATTATCGCGGTCACCATCGAAAGTATGAAACTCATCAAGTTTCTCAATATTGAAAATCTCTTCCCAAGAATCAACGATTCCGCTGGCATCTGGACTATTCCGACGGTGACCCATGCCACGAGGAATGACGTTACTGCTACCAAGCTCACGCCATCCTTTATGAGTTCTCCACCGAGAACATAACTCGTTACCGGATTTCCTGCAAGGATACTTCCCACAGTGCTTCCGATAAGTGAGTCGATGATTGGATTTTTACTGAACAAATTTCCGTATGTTCCCTTTGGAATTATGGCATGGGCCAGACCGACGAGTAGTATGACACCCAAAAGTATTGGGGTACTGTTCCACAGTGATCTCCATGATTTTACTATTGCATCTTTGATTTTTTCGTTCATTCGAATCACTCTTTCTTCAGTTCTTCTATTCTCTTGTTTATGTTTTCAAGTTCTTCCTTTATTGCTCTTATCTCTTCTTCGAGTGCTCTCTTCTCATCTTCGAGTATTTTTACTTCGTCATCTCTGGAGAGTCTGCTGAAAGGGTTTATTACTGAAGTTATTCTTGGCCAAAACCTTCCGAATCCGAACCATCTTCTTCCTCTGAATCCTCTTCCGAATCCTGCTCCCATTGGAAATCCCTTGGTGTACCCTGGGCTGTTGTAACCGCTGCAGTATCCGAGTCCTCTTCCAGTTCTTGGTCCCATACCCATTGGACCTGTTCCATCTCCACCCGGCATTTTTATCACCTCCAAAACTTTTTGAATTA